>NZ_JBXTEF010000028.1:0-117526 GCF_057495195.1 Cysteiniphilum sp.
TCACGTTACTGTGAAAGTGGCAGAAAAAAATTAAGGGGCACTAAATGGGTCAGAAGGTTCATCCTACCGGTATACGCCTAGGTTTTATTAAAGACTGGCGTTCAGTATGGTATGCAGATGCAAAAGATTATGCAGATAAGTTAAACTCCGATATCGAAGTGCGTAACTATCTTCATAAAAAACTAGCCAATGCTTCAGTGAGTAAGATCAAGATCGAGCGTCCAGCGCAAAATGCTAAAGTGACTATTTTCACTGCGCGTCCTGGTATCGTGATTGGTAAGAAAGGTGAAGACGTTGAAGTATTGCGTAACGAATTAACCAAAAAAATGGGCGTACCTGTTCAAGTTAATATCGAAGAAATCCGCAAGCCTGAGTTAGATGCTCAATTGGTTGCTGATGGTATTGCGCAACAATTAGAGAAGCGTGTTATGTTCCGTCGTGCGATGAAACGTGCGATTCAGACCGCTATGAAAATGGGTGCTGAAGGTATTAAAGTATCGATCGCTGGTCGTTTAGGTGGTGCTGAAATCGCGCGTACTGAATGGGCAAAAGAAGGTCGTATTCCACTTCATACATTCCGTGCTGATATTGATTATGCAACATCTGAAGCTTTAACAACTTACGGTATCCTAGGTGTTAAAGTATGGATATTCAAAGGTGAAGTTCTTCCAGGTCAAGAGCGTAAAGTTGACGCAGCGACTGAAGATAAAGCGCCAAAGAAAGCAAAAAGAAGAGGGGCTAAATAATGTTACAGCCTAAGCGTACTAAATTCCGTAAACAGCAAAAATTGCGTAACCGTGGTCTTGCTTTGCGTGGCAATAAAGTCAGTTTTGGTGAGTTTGGCTTACAGGCGACCGCTCGTGGTCGTATGACAGCTCGTCAAATCGAAGCAGGGCGTCGTGCGATTAACCGTCATATTCGTCGTGGCGGTAAAGTATGGATTCGTGTTTTCCCAGATAAGCCAATTACTGAAAAACCATTAGAAGTTCGTATGGGTAAAGGTAAAGGTAATGTTGAATATTGGGTAGCGCAAATCAAGCCAGGTAAGATGCTTTATGAAATCCAGGGTGTGAGTGAAGAAATGGCTAGAGCCGCTTTTGCGCGTGCTGCAGCTAAGCTTCCTTTTGCAACTATATTCGCAGAAAAAACGGTGATGTAATGAAAGCTAGTGAAAAAATAAAAGAATTAAAAGCAAAATCAGCTGAAGAGTTGAAAGCGCATAAGATTGATTTGTTGAAAGAGCAGTTTAATTTGCGTATGCAAAAAGGAACTGGGCAATTAACACAGAATCATATGTTTAAAAATATTCGTCGTGATATTGCTCGCATTAATACGATTTTGTCTGAAAAACAAAAAGTGGGTAACTAGAGATGAGTGATAAAATAAGAACGTTACTTGGCAAAGTAACAAGTGACAAGATGGATAAAACGATCACGGTCGTTGTGGATCGTAAGGTTAAGCATCCGTTATATGGTAAGTTTGTAACTAAATCTACTAAGTACCATGCGCATGACGAAACAAACGAATGCAACGAAGGTGATACGGTTGAGATCACTGAAACAAGACCTTACTCAAAAACTAAAAAGTGGCGTTTGGTTTCGATCGTAGAGCGTGCAAAATAATAAAAATGTAATGATAAAACAACTTGCGTGGAGGAGGTTTTTTCTGTGCAAATTGTCAAATTGCAATTTTAGTTTTTGTTGTTATAATAGTGCGTCTTTTGACGCCACTATTTGGAAATTGACGTAAGTGAGGTATATAAAATGATTCAGATGCAAACTGAACTTCAAGTTGCTGATAATAGTGGCGCTCGTAGGGTAGAATGTATCAAGGTGTTGGGTGGTTCTCATCGCAGATACGCAAGTGTTGGCGATGTGATTAAAGTGACTGTTAAAGAAGCGAACCCACGCGGTAAGGTAAAAAAAGGAAGCGTACACAGTGCGGTCGTGGTTAGAACAGCGAAAGGTGTTCGTCGTCGCGATGGTTCTGTTTTGCGCTTTGATGGTAATGCTGTTGTTCTTTTGAATAACAACAACCAGCCTATTGGTACGCGTATATTCGGTCCTGTGACACGTGAGCTACGTAGTGAACAATTTATGAAGATTGTTTCACTTGCCCCTGAAGTGTTATAAGTTGGAGTATAACAGAGAATGAATAGACTGAAGAAAGGCGATGACGTTGTAATTATCGCTGGTAAAGACAAAGGTCGTAGAGGAACAATAGTCACTGTGCTTTCTGAAGAGAATCGCGTAGTGGTGGAAGGTGTTAATCTTGTCAAGAAACATGTAAAGCCTAACCCAAATAAAGGGGTTGAGGGCGGCATTATCGAGAAAGAAGCATCTATTCACGCGTCTAATGTTGCTTTATATAACCCTGCTACAAAGAAAGCTGACCGTGTTGGCGTTAAATTTGTAGAAGATGGTAATAAAAAAGTTCGCTATTTCAAGTCAAATGGCGAATTAGTAGATCTATAGGTAGTAAAATATGGCAAGGCTAAAAGCTTTCTATAAAGAAAAAGTAGTTCCACAGCTTAAAGATGAGCTAGGTGTAGCTAATGTGATGGAAATTCCGCGCATTACTAAAATCACGCTTAATATGGGTGTTGGTGAAGCTGCAAAAGATAAAAAAGCGTTAGAGCACGCGGTAAGAGACTTAGAAGCAATTGCAGGTCAAAAAGCTGTGATTACTAAAACAAGAAAATCTATCGCTGGTTTTAAGATTCGTGATGGTTGGCCAATTGGTGCAAAGGTAACTTTGCGTGGCGAGCGTATGTATGAATTTTTAGATCGTTTAGTATCGATTGCAATCCCACGTGTCCGTGATTTCCGTGGTTTAAATCCTAAATCATTTGATGGACGTGGTAATTATAGTATGGGTATGCGCGAGCAGATCGCTTTTCCAGAAATTGATTACGATAAAGTTGATAGTATTCGTGGTTTAGATATCACAATTACGACAACTGCTCAGAGTAATGAACACGGTAGAGCGCTGTTGACTGCGTTTAACTTCCCGCTGAAATCTTAAGGAGTAACCTTACAATGGCAAAACTTGGAATGGTCCAAAGAGAATTAAAAAGACAAAGATTAGTTGCGAAATATGCTCAAAAAAGAGCTGAGCTTAAAGCAATTATTCTAAGTCCAGATGCCACTGATGATGAGAAGTGGGATGCGCAAATTAAATTGCAAAAACTTCCAGTGAATTCATCGCCTTCACGTTTACAAACGCGCTGCCGTATTACCGGTAGACCGCATGCTGTTTACAAGAAGTTCGGTTTATGCCGTAACAAGTTGCGTGAGCACGCAATGGTTGGTGATGTTCCTGGCTTGAAAAAAGCTAGCTGGTAATAGAAGGATTAAATTTTATGAGTATGCAAGATCCTATTGCAGATATGCTAACAAGAATTAGAAATGGTTTGTCTGCACATAAGACAACGGTTTCTATGCCTTTATCTAAGAAGAAAAAAGCAATTGCTGAACTTCTTGTTGCAGAAGGTTTTATCAAGAGCCTGAATGTTTCTGAAGAAAATAATGGTACGCTTAGTGTTGAGCTTAAGTATCACCAGGGTCAACCTGTAATTGAAATGCTTAAGCGTGTAAGTCGCCCTGGTCTTCGTATTTACAAGACAGCAGCTGAACTTCCTAAAGTTCACGGTGGCTTTGGTGTGGCTGTGATTTCAACTTCTAAAGGTCTGATGAGCGACAGAAAAGCACGTTCAGAAGGCGTTGGTGGTGAAATAATTTGCTACGTAGCATAAAACAGGAGATTTTTAATGTCTAGAGTTGGTAAAAAGCCTGTTGCTATTCCTAGCGGTGTTACAGTTGCAGTAGCAAATGATAACCTTGTTACCGTTAAAGGCGCCAAAGGCGAACTAGTTAAAAAAATTAATAATGCAGTGACGATTGAAATTGCGGATAAGATTATCAACATTAAACCAAATGATGAGTCTAAAACTGCAAATATGCAATCAGGTACTGCGCGCTCAGTGATTAACAACATGGTTGTTGGCGTTAGTCAAGGCTTTGAGAAAAAGTTGCAGTTGGTAGGTGTTGGTTACCGTGCTAAAGCGCAAGGTAATAGCGTAAACTTAACACTTGGCTTCTCTCATCCGGTTGATCATGCGTTACCTCAAGGTGTGACAGCTGAGACACCTTCACAAACTGAAATTGTTTTGAAGAGCGCGAACAAAGAGCTACTTGGTAAAGTTGCAGCAGATATCCGTGCTTATCGTCAACCTGAAGCTTATAAAGGCAAAGGTGTTCGTTATGCGGATGAAAGAGTAATCACCAAAGAAGCTAAGAAAAAATAAGTGAGTAAAACTATGAATAAGAAAATTGCTCGTTTACGTCGTGCAAAGCGTACACGCATTAAGCTTAAAGAGCTAAATCAAGTTCGTTTATGCATACATAGAACACCTAAGCATATGTATGCTCAAATTATTTCTGGCGATGGTAATCAAGTTTTAGCGCAAGCTTCAACACTTGAGCAAGCTGTGAAAGGCGATTGTTCTTACACTGGGAACGTTGCTGCAGCCACAGTTGTTGGTAAAGTAATTGCACAGCGCGCTGTTGAAAAAGGCATTGAGCAGGTTGCTTTCGACCGTTCAGGCTTTAGATATCACGGCCGCGTAAAAGCGCTAGCTGATTCAGCTAGAGAAAATGGTTTGAAATTTTAATTAAAGGCGACTGATAATGGCAGATAATATGCAAAAAACTGACGGCTTGATCGAGAAGTTAGTCAGCGTAAAAAGACATGCCAAAACAGTTAAAGGCGGCAGAATCATGAGCTTTGCTGCTTTAGTTGTTGTTGGTGATGGAAATGGCCGAGTCGGTATTGGTAGAGGTAAATCTCGTGAAGGACCTGTGGCAATCCAAAAAGCAATGGAAAACGCACGACGCAATATGGAAACGGTTAACTTAAATGGTGATACTTTATGGTACCCAACAACCGCTAACCATGGTGCGTCTAAAGTATTCATGCAGCCAGCATCTCAAGGTACAGGTATTATTGCCGGTGGTGCGATGCGTGCAGTATTTGAAGTGGTAGGTGTTCATAACGTATTAGCTAAGACTTATGGTTCCACTAACCCAATCAACGTTGTTCGTGCAACTATCAATGGTTTAAGCAGCCTTAAATCTCCTGAGGAGATTGCAGAGAAGCGTGGCTTAAGCGTTGAAGCAATTCAAGGGTAAGTACGATGACTGATAATAAGACTTTTAAAGTAACGTTGACGAAAAGCCTAATTGGCCGCCAAGAGTCACACAAAGCGTGTGCAAGCGGTCTAGGTTTACGTAAAATTCGCCAAAGTGTAGAAGTGATTGATACGCCTGCTAATCGTGGTATGGCTAACAAGATCAACTACATGGTGAAGATAGAGGGGTAATTTCAATGAGATTAAATACAATTTCTCCAGCGCCAGGCTCAAAGCCTGCTGCAAAGCGCCTTGGACGTGGTATCGGTAGTGGTCTTGGTAAGACTTCTGGTCGTGGCCACAAAGGTCAAAAAGCACGCTCTGGCGGTTACCATAAAGTTGGTTTTGAAGGCGGTCAGATGCCTTTACAAAGAAGACTACCTAAATTTGGTTTTACTACACAAAAAGCAAGATATGTTGCTGAAATCAGATTGCATGAATTAAATGTAGTTGAAGCAGACGTAGTGACTTTGGATGTGTTAAAGCAGGCAGGTCTTGTACGTAAAGATATGCTTGAAGCGCGCATTATTGCAAGTGGTGAAATCAATAAACCAGTCACTGTTAATGGTTTGCATTGCACAAAAGGTGCAAAAGCAGCTATTGAATCTGCTGGTGGTAAGGTAGAGTAATATTGCTATGGCAACACAAAATCTTAAAAAAGGTGGTGGACTTAAAGAATTAAGACAGCGCCTTCTTTTTGTCTTATTAGGCATTATTGTCTTTAGACTAGGTGTCTATATCCCAATCCCATATATTGATGCTGATCAGTTGAGCAAGTTAATGTCAGCGCAATACGCTGGCGGCAACGGGCTTTTGAGCATGTTTAACATGTTCTCTGGTGGTGCGCTTGAGAAGTTAAGTATCTTCGCATTAGGTGTTATGCCTTATATTTCAGCGTCGATTATCTTCCAGATGATGAGTGCGGTTTCACCAAAGCTGATGGAGCTCAAAAAAGAAGGGGAATCAGGGCAGAAGAAAATAACGCAATACACAAGATATGCCACTTTGGCGCTCGCATTAGTGCAATCGTTTGGTATCGCAGTTTATACGTTCAATCAGCCTGGACTCGTGGATATTGACTCAAGATTTTTGTTTTATTTTGCCGCAATTATCTCAATGACAACAGGCAGTATGTTTTTGATGTGGTTGGGTGAGCAGATGACTGAGCGTGGTATTGGTAATGGTATCTCATTACTAATCTTCTCAGGTATTGTTGCCAACCTGCCATTTGAAATTAGCACAACAATTTCACAAGCTAACCAAGGCGCAATTTCATACCTAACTGTTTGGGTGTTGCTAGTTATCTTACTAGCGGTTGTTGCTTTTGTTGTTTTTGTCGAACGTGCTCAACGTCGTATTACGGTTAACTATGCTAAACGTCAGCAAGGTCGTAAGATGATGGCGCCACAAACGAGTCATTTACCATTAAAACTAAATATGGCGGGTGTGATTCCGCCTATTTTCGCATCATCTATTTTGATGGTTCCGGGGATGCTTTCTAATTGGTTTGCATCTTCACCGTCATTAGGATGGTTGGCTGAAATTGGTGAAGCGCTTCAACCAGGTAGCTTGCTGTATACGTTAATTTTTGCAGCAGCGATTATTTTCTTTTGTTTCTTCTATACGGCGCTTGTTTTCAATCCGAAAGAGACGGCAGATAATCTTAAGCGTTCTGGTGCGTTTATTACTGGGGTTAGACCTGGTGAGCAAACAGCAAAATATATTGACTCGGTCATGAGTAAATTAACACTTATTGGTTCGATCTATATTACCGCAATTTGTTTATTGCCAATTTTTGTTATGAACTTTTTTGGTCATGGGTTGTCGTTTACATTTGGTGGAACATCATTATTGATCGTCGTGGTTGTGATCATGGATTTTATGGCGCAAGTGCAATCACATATGATGTCAACTCAGTATGACTCACTGTTAAAGAAAGCAAATTTGAGTAATTACGGTAAATTATAATTTTAACAAGAATGAGGTAATCAGATGAAAGTCAGAGCTTCTGTAAAGAAGATGTGTAGAAACTGTAAAGTGATCAAGCGTAATCGTGTGGTTCGTGTGATCTGTACTGATCCAAGACACAAACAGCGTCAAGGTTAATAATTAGACATGGTGGCTTGCTTTTTAATAAAAAAAGCGTTATATTCGTCCGCCGTGCCAAATTAACTAATAATTTTAAGATATTAATAAAGTAAATGGAGTATTGTAAATGGCTCGTATAGCTGGGATTAACGTTCCTGATCATAAGCATGCTGATGTTGCCTTAACAGCGATTTATGGTATTGGGCGTCCACGCGCAATTAAAATATGTGCTGCGTGTAACATTGAACCAAGCAACAAAATCAAAGACTTGACAGAAGAGCAGATCGAGTCATTGAGAAGTGAAGTTGCCAAGTTTACAGTGGAAGGTGATCTTCGTCGTGAAGTATCAATGAACATTAAGCGTTTAATGGATCTAGGTACTTATCGTGGTCGTAGACATCGCCGTAATCTGCCTGTAAGAGGTCAGCGTACTAAGACGAATGCTCGTACGCGTAAAGGACCAAGAAAGCCAATTAGGGCATAAGTACAATTATAACAAATAGGAATCAAACTTATGGCAAAAGCTGTAAAGCCTAAGAAGAAAATCAAGAAGAGCGTACCGGATGCGATTGCGCATATCCACGCTTCTTTTAACAACACGATTATCACTATTACGGATCGTCAAGGTAATGCGTTGTCTTGGGCGACTTCTGGCGGTAGTGGTTTTAGAGGTTCTCGTAAGAGTACACCTTTTGCAGCACAGGTTGCCGCTGAAAGAGCCAGTGATGTTGCGCTTGAGTATGGCGTGAAAAACGTAGACGTTCTTGTAAAAGGTCCTGGACCTGGGCGTGAATCTGCGGTACGCGCTTTAAATGCAAAAGGCTTCAAAGTGACGAGCATTACGGATGTAACACCGTTACCGCATAACGGTTGCCGTCCTCCGAAAAAACGTCGTGTATAAGATTTTAAGGTAAGTAAAATGGCTAGATACTTAGGACCTAAGTGTAAGCTTTCTCGTAGAGAAGGTACTGATCTTCAGCTAAAAAGCGGTGTAAGATCAATCGAAGAAAAATGTAAGATTAACACGCAGCCTGGTCAGCACGGTGCAAAAAGAGCGCGCCTATCTGATTACGGTTTACAATTGCGTGAAAAGCAAAAAGTTCGTCGTATTTATGGCGTACTTGAGAATCAATTTAAGCGTTATTATGTTGAAGCAGCAAGACGTAAAGGCAACACAGGTGCAAACCTTCTTGAGCTTTTAGAAGGTCGCTTGGATAATGTTGTTTTCCGTATGGGCTTTGGTTCAACACGTGCAGAAGCACGTCAGTTAGTGACACACAAAGGCATTTTGGTTAATGGCAAAGCATGTAATATCCCTTCATATGCTTTACAAGCAGGTGACGTTGTTGCCGTTCGTGAAAAATCGAAGAAGCAATTGCGTATTCAAAGTGCATTAGAGCTTTCTAAGCAACGCGGCACTTTATCTTGGATTGAAGTAGATGAAGCTAAGCTTGAAGGTGCTTTCAAGTCTAAGCCAGAGCGTGCTGAATTATCTGCTGATATCAATGAGCAGTTGATTGTTGAATTGTACTCTAAATAATAAATAAACGGAGAGCAGTTAATGCATACTTGTCCAACTGAAGCTTACAAACCACAAATTGGCAGTGTTACTGAGGTTAAACATAACCACTTTAAGGTGATTGTTGAGCCATTAGCTGTTGGTTTTGGTCATGTAATGGGAAATGCTCTCAGAAGAATTTTATTATCTTCTATACCTGGCTCTGCAGTAACAGAAGCGCAAATTGAAGGCGCTTTACATGAATATTGCACCGTCGAAGGTATACAAGAAGATGTTGTAGAAATTCTGCTTAATCTAAAAAAGCTGGCTATTAGTTTACAAGATGAAACAGAAGAAGCGTATTTGACAATCACCAAAGCAGGTCCTTCAAAGCTATTAGCGAAAGATCTTGAAGTCAGTGGTAATGTCAAAGTATCAGATCCGAATTATGTGATTGCTAACCTTAATGAAGGTGGCAAGCTTAATATGTCGCTTAAAGTGACTAAGGGTCGTGGATTTGTACCATCTACAGTTTATACACAAGCAGCAGTTGAAGAATTGTTGGTTGGCTATATTCCATTGGATGCGGCTTATAATCCTGTTTTAGATGTTTCTTTTACCGTTTCAGCTTTAGATGATAATAGCGAGAAATTAGAAATTTATATGCGTACTAAAGGTACGATTAAGCCTGAGGAGGCAATCGAATTAGCGATGACTTATTTTTATGAGCAGATCGCTGTTTTTGTGGATTTAAAAGCACCATTAGGTCGTAAGTCTGCACAAGATGCCCCTGAAATCGATCCTTTATTGCTTAGACCTGTTGAAGACTTAGAATTAACGGTAAGATCAGCGAACTGTCTAAAAGCTCAGAATATTCGTTATCTGGGCGATTTGGTACAATTCCCTGAATCGGACTTAATGCGCATTCCAAATTTGGGGCGTAAGTCTTTGAATGAAATAAAAGCTGTTTTAGCTGAAAGAGGCCTTTCTTTAGGTGTCAGAATTGACAACTGGCCGCCAGAGCAGCTTAGTAAGTAATATATAATTTTAACTAGAAGGAAATTACTATGCGTCATCGTAAGAGTGGTCGTAAGTTTAATAGAACAAGCAGCCATCGCAAAGCGATGTTTAGAAACATGTCAGCTTCATTGCTAAAGCATGAGCTGATCAAAACAACTTTGCCTAAAGCAAAAGAATTAAGAGGCTTTATTGAGCCTTTAATTACGCTTGCAAAGCGTGAAGTTGAGCTGCGCAAATCAACAACTGATCATGATAATAATGAGTTCAAAGGTCAAGTAGTTGCTTTAAGACGTCAAGCTTTTAATTACCTACGTAATAAAGAAGCAGTTAAGAAGCTATTTGAAGAAATCGGACCACGTTATGAAGCTCGTCCAGGTGGTTATACCCGCGTACTTAAATGTGGTTTCCGCTTTGGTGATAAAGCGCCTATGGCATTTATCGAGCTAGTCGATCGTCCACAAGTAGAAGTTGAAGAAGTAGCGGAAGCTTAATCTACAACTTTTATTACTAATACTATCAAAACCTGCAACTGCAGGTTTTTTTATGTCTCAAAAAGCTTATTTTTGCTCATGAAAAGAGCATGTATAAGAAACGCTAGAATTAATTAAAAAAAGCCCTTGCAATAAGGGATTGACTCGTTATAATAGCTCCTCGTCGGGTCGTTAGCTCAGTCGGTAGAGCAGTTGGCTTTTAACCAATTGGTCGCAGGTTCGAATCCTGCACGACCCACCATCAAGATTGATTATCTCTTTTTAGAAAAATTCCCGAAATTATATTAATGGCGATAAATGAAATAAGTATCAGACTAAATTGTAGTGCGCTATCTCCAGGTAAATAACCCATAATAATGACCGCAAGCATTGCTGAGCCCATATTCATAAAGCTCATCATGGATGAAGCAGATGCTTTATCATTAATCGCTGATGAAGCAAACAGTGTCGCACTTGGAAATAATAGTCCGCTGAAGTAATACAGTACTGCACAAATCAGAAAGAACACTAATGCACCAGTATTAAGTAGAACGCTAAGATAAAGCAATATTGCGCCAATAAAAATAATAGCAATGGCAAATAGAATAATCTTATTGGCATCAAATCGATGCAGTATGCGTGGTGCAGTTAAGCCACTTATCAATGTGCCGGCTAATGCAATTAAATTCCAGTAGCCATATTCGCTAGGTGTTAAATGTAGCATGTGTTGTGCAATTATTGGCGCTGCTGCCGCGTAGCCATAGGATACTGTTGAGCATAAACCAATAATCAAGGCATAGTGACGTAAGCGATGGCTCTTTAATGCATGTGTGTATCTTTGGGCAATGGCTATCGGATGTAATGAGTGTTTTTCTTGCAGTGTTTCATGGAACAAAAACGTTGACAAGTAGGCGAGTGCACCATGAATAAATAAGATAAAAAATAGATCTTGCCACTGTAAGTATTGCGTAACAACACCACCGAGAGTGACGGCAATGCCAATACCGAGCATAAATGATAGCATGGAGTATGATATCGCTTTCTTTGCTTGTGCTTCATTCAAGAGCTCATTAATTAACGTAAAAGTACATGCCAATCCTGCAGAAGAGCCAAGTGCTGTAATAACTCGACCTAAAAGTAACAAGCTATAACTAGAAAGAATATTGGTTGCCGCAATATAGCATATAACCAAGCCAATTAAGTTAATGGCAAAACCAAAGCGAATGGCTTTGAGTCTGCCAAAACGATTGGCAAGGGGCGCATAAATCAGCTGACCAAAAACATAACCAAATAAAAAAATGCCGACAAACCATGAGAGACTTGAAGTGTCAAGTGTGTAAAATTTACTAATCTGTGGTAATGCAGGTGTAAGTATTACTGCAGATACGGAGGCAATGGATAGATAGCTTAGCAGTATGGCGATTTTATAAGTTTTCATAATGATATCCTAAATATGATTTGTTTAGGACTTTATATGAAACAACTCAACTTAACAATATCTGCAAATATTGACATAAGTTAAGTTGATTTAAACAATAGATATGTTTGTGATGGGTATGGTTAATCTGATGGTGTGCCGTAAATACGTTGCTTGGCAAGTGCCTCACCCATGGGGAATTGGTAGCGTAAGCCTAAGCTAAATGTTTGGATAGGTAATGGTTTAGAATTGTCATTATCAATTGTTGCATTACCAAAGGTGCGTAAATAACTTGCTGATAGGCTTAAGCTTCTTGTTAATTGAACATCCATTGCTAAGCGCATAGCAGGTTGAAAGCCCGATAGTGTTCCATCACTGGCAATCGGTGTGCTAAAGCCACTTAAATTGGCTTTGTACGTTTGATTTAAAAAGGCGGCTCCTCCTGCGGCTGAAAAGCTTAAACGGCTAAAAGGCTGATATTTTAAACCAAGTAATATCGGCACATACAGTGAGCGCTCAATCTTAAAGCTGCCATTTGCAGTTGCTGATGTTAATGTATTAGTGGTTGTGGCGGCACTGTCATATAAGGCGCTGGTAAAGCCAATACCAAGCATGGTTTCTAATGATAGGTGATAACCTAGATCAGCACCAAGACCTATAAGCATACTCGCGCTAAAGGCGTTGGAGCTTTCACCATTATTGGCTGTTGTATGATTGGGTAGTGAGAATTGATTCCAGTCAAGCGAGCTTGGGCTATTGGCATAGCCTCCATTGACATCAACAAAGCCATAAGACAGTGTTTCATAAGCATAACTAGTTACTGAGCTTGCACATAAACCTAAACTCAATATTGATATTATTTTCTTCATAGAGATCTTGATTACCTTAGTTTCTCATCATCCTAACTTAATCTTAGCCTATAACCTTCTAAAAAGAGAGACATCTCAACACAAAAATATACTTCTTTTGCCAAAAAATGGCTGTTAATATAACGGCTTATGCTCAAAAAAGAAGAAATAGAAAAACACATGTCAATCAAAAATATCAAAGGCTATGCTTGGATTGTTATTGTTCTTAGTTCATTTTTATTATTTTATAAATATATTGCATTGGTCTTTCCAAGTCTGATTGCCGGTGATATCAAACTGCACTTTGGTATTAACTCGGCACAAATGGGTTTTTTATCAGCGGTTTTTCTGTATTGTGTCCTGTTTGTTCAGCCATTTGCTGGATTGCTTCTTGATCGTTTTGGTTGTCGTAATGTTAGTGCCGTATCATTGCTTATCAGTGCGTTTGGCATCTTACTATTTGCGGCATCTAATCATATTGCTTTTGCCTTTATTGGGCGCTTGATGATGGGGCTAGGTGTTGCGTTTGCTACAGTCAGTTATATGAAAGCAGCGGCAACCTGGTTTGATGAAAAAGGTTTTTCTGTTGCCAGTAGTTTATTATTAACTGCAGCAATGACTGGTGCGGTTGTTGGGCAGGCGCCCTTGTCCACTTTATTTAATAGCGTTGGTTGGCAAGAGGGCTTGTATTACTGTGCTATCATCGGTGTGGTCTTTGCCATTGTTTATTGGCTTATTGTGCGTGATGATCCAGAAGAGGGGCATGCTAATTTAGCGGAGGAACAAGTGGCGCAAAATGAACAAAAGAATATTTTAAAGATGATCAAAAAGGTTATCAGTTCACGCAATAATTGGTTGCTTATGGCGTATTCTGGATTGATCTTTACCACGATTGATGCCTTTGGTGGGTTGTGGGGTAATAGTTTTTTTGTCCAGAAATATGCATTAACGACAACACAAGCCAGTTATTTTATTTCGTGTATTTTTATCGGTATGGGGGTTGGTGCACCAATTATGGGAAAATTATCGGTTAAGATCCGCTGTGTGCCGATTATGTTTTGCTGCACACTCATTGGTTTTGTGTCTTTGTTGGCTATTTTGTATTTGCATCTAAATACAACCTTGTTAGTTATTGCTTGCCTTGCCTATGGCATTGTAACGAGCTCATTTATGTTAGTCTTTGTTGTTGGACGCAAGGTCAATCCTTTATGGGTGATGGCAACAGCTGTCGCATTGATCAATACCGGAGAGCCGATCTTTGGCGGCACTTTTGAAGGACTTGTTGGCATGATTTTAGATCATTTGCAACCGGATGTCTTGGGTGCAAACTATAGTGTGTCAAGTTATGAAGTAGCCTTTAGTATCTTGCCTGCAAGTATTATCTTAGCGTTACTTACCTTATGTTTTGTACGTGAGCGAAAGCACTAAAACACATTTATTGACTCATAAAATCTTGGCGTTGTTGAGAGATTTCTTGTTGTGTTTGCCATGCAGTCGGTTCATTTTGATTCTTTTGAGATATGTCACCTTGATTGTCATTAATGGTAGTTACTAGACCATATTGTGTATTATAGGTTTTTGTTTTAAAGCCGGCCTTTTGTAAAGCAATTGCCGAGCTCGTTGCAACAACGGTATTAACCGTGGCGTAGGTCATCGCCTTATCAAAGTTTGCATCAGCATAGCCTATGCTTGTCATAACAACGGCAAATCCGGTGATAATAGATATAATATTTTTGCGCATAAATAAATCGTTTGTAGCTATACAGTAGGTACACTTAAGTGTAGTGATCTGATGATCAGTTGTCTATGGAGAAATTACTGATGATTTCTTTGGTTGACCATAACTATATAAGCCAAAGTATAAGCAATTAGAAATGCTATTATGGTATATAAATGACCAAATGCTTTGATATCCACTAAGTAACTAAATGGCACACTAATCGCTAAATAAAAGAAGATTGACCAAGAAGAGCAAAACGATTTCCGGACTTTATTTAGGTTGTTTTTATAGTAACTTAAGGAGTAAACAACAAATAAGATAATATGGGCAATAAGTGCTAAAAGTACGGCTTTCATCGATGCTTGTATCATAAGATAAGATACAACTAGAAAGATGACATAACTTAAAGACAAGCCAAAAGGGACTTTAAATGCGCGCTCTGCTTGAGGCTCAGACTTGCGTAAGCGTGCCAATGCGACAGGAATAGCAACGCATGAAATCAGCTGAAACACGGTGACCATAATCATGATGTTTTGCCAGTTTTTAGAGAAAAACACCATAATAACGCCAATGATAAAGACGGCAATTAATGAACGTCTTGATAGATTATATTTGGCAATAATACGATCAAAGAACGAAGGCAGTTGACCATCTTGTGACATGCCAGTAATCATGCGTGAGCTTGAGCCCATATAAAGCGCTCCTGTGCCTGATGGGCTAATGGCTGAATCTGCATATAGTACCCAAATCATTGCGACATTAACACCAATTAAACCAAGAAGTTGCGCCAATGGGGAGGAGAAAACGGGTAAATTTTGCCAACCATGTTCAAGGTATTTGGTTGGCATCGCACCGATAAAAGCAAATTGTAAAATAAGATAGACAACAAGGCAAATAAGGACACAACCAACTAGTGCCAAGGGAATATTGCGTTTAGGGTTTTTAAGCTCAGCACCAAATACCGCAATCATGCCAAATCCGTAAAAAGAGTAGAAAATTCCACCGGTAACCACAGTGGCAATTGCACCACCAATCATCCCTCCCATGGATTGATGAAAGCCGCTTAATGAAAAGTTCGCAGCATGAAATTCACCGTGCCATCCAGCATAAGCAATAATAATTATACCCGTTGCAAGTGGTACAATAAGCTTAAATAACGTAATCATGTTATTCACTTTAGACAGGATCTGTAGCCCCCAAAAATTTATCAGGCCATATACAACAATCAAAAGCACAACATATAACTCTCCCGTTAAGGATAAGTTTTTACCTACCATAAGGCTTGGATAGATACCACTAAGATATTGAATGGTTGCGGAGGCCTCAGATGGGATAACCAAAATCAGTCCCATCAGATTTGAAATAGCAACGATGAAGCCATAGTCAGTATTCTTATGCGATAGTGTGAGAATGCGTGCGAAAAAGGCGCGCTCTTTAAACATTGTTGCTGTTTCAGCTAATAACAACGCCAGGATCAATGCTAAGATTGCACCAATAATCCACGATAGAAAGGCCATTGAACCCACGGATTTTGCCGCATTATAAGATGCGAAAAGCCAGCCACTGCCAATAATACAACCAACGCCAATAGCGATAGCAGAAAATAAAGCAGGTGATTTTATATTATCTGTATTAACAGCCATAAAAATTTCTCCCCCAAGTGTTTGTTTAAAAAAATGCATCATATGATGCGATGACCTTCACAGCAAGCAACCGTCTGCCATACAGAAGCTATGCTGTGGCATAATGCAAAAACAGGTCATATTTCAGTATCATAAAACATTTATGTAAATAATTTATGTATTGTTGTGTAGTTGTTTGTAAGTGTTTATTAATTGGTTTCTGATTTCTGCGCAATAAGCACAAAATAAAACAGTGCGCTTAACATAAGAAAAATAATATAAAATGCAGCATAATTGGCAAAGTGCTTGTAAATAATGGCAGCAACTAGCTCAAATACCAGAAATAAGAAAATTCCCCATGAGCCAAGGATCATCTCTTTGATGAGTTTGTTGTTGTGTGTTTTTATTTTCATGCCAGCATACATGACAAAAAAGGCCAAATGTAGGATCAAAGCCACTGCCAAATTGATAATGCCTGAAATCATTAATAAGTAGCTTAAGAATAAAAAGATGACAAATGAAAATGCTTGCGGAAATGGTAAGTAGTTTATTGTCAATGGCTCATTCTTATTGGCTTTGAGCTTGCTGTAAGCAATCGGCAATGCAATACATGAAATCAAAATAAATGTAGTGGTTAACGAAGCGATAAGCTGCCAGTTTCTGAAGAAAATAATCAAAACCAATGAGCAAATAAAAGTAAAAATCAAGCAAATGCGCGACATGCCAATTTGTTCATTAATCTTGCCAAATACTTTGGGTACTTGACCGTGCTTGCCCATCTCATTGAGCATACGGGTACTCGCACCAGTATAAATGATCCCTGTTCCTGAGGGACTAATAAAAGCATCAGCATATAGAACAACGGCTAAGGCATTTAAGCCAATAAGACCTGTTAATTGCGCTAATGGTGATTCAAAATTAAGTCCTGCCAAGCCATTATCAAGCATGTGTGGTGGTAGCGCGCCGATAAAGGCAATTTGTAAGAGTAAATAGATGCCAAGCACGATTAACACACTACTGATTAACGCTATTGGAACATTGCGTTTAGGGTTTTTAAGCTCCGCGGTAAAGCTAACTGCTGTTTGGAATCCAAAGAATGAATAGAAAATACCGCAACTAACAATCGCACCAAATATACTGCTATTGCCAAAAGGAATAAAACTGGCATTTTGTGCGGTGAAGTTACTGCTATGAAATGCAGCAAGCAACATAAGAACAGCAGTGACGATAGGGATAATAATCTTGAGTGTCGTAATGGAGTTGTTAATTTTTGCAAAAAAATGAATACCCCAGTAATTGATCAGTGTGTAAATCAACATAAACACACCAACTACAACAACTCCAGCTAAGGTTAATGAGCCGTTAGCAAATATATATGGCGTCATCGGTTTATAGATAGATGCGACATACTGCGTAGTTGCCATGGCTTCAGATGGAATGACAATCAAACCTAAAAGCCAGTTTGATATGCCGGTAACAAAGCCAAAGTGTGGATTATGTGAAATACTGATTAATCGTGTGAAAAGCCCATTCACTGGATATTTTATGGCGATTTCTGCTAATAATAATGCCATGATCAGCACGGCAAGTGCGCCGATGATCCATGACAAGATTGAAGCGCCACCTGCGGCTTTTGATGCATAGTATGATGCAAACAGCCAACCGCTACCCATCATTGTACCAATACTAATGGCAATTGCCGAGAATAGCCCCGGCTGCTTTAGTTTTTTCTCCATACCCTCTCCCATGATATTTGATTAGAACTTTTTAGATGATATTAGAAAAGTAGTTTTATAACAAGAAATGATCTGCTATAGATTTTTTGATATATCCCCCAATGATGTCCGATAAAAGCAAAATGTGGTCTTTATACTCATAAAACAATCTTTGTTATATGGCTATAATGCCTACTGAGTTTAGTAAGATATAAATAATCAAGGAGAAAATCATGTCAGATAAAGTGGTAGTAGATTATCAAATCGGTGAGACAACACTTGAAGTGAATCATCAGCGAATATTAAAGGGGACCTTTACTTTTGCCTCGGCTTTTACTCAAAAATTTGTTGCGCTATATGAGCAACAATATCCACTAGATGAGCTTGTTAATGCATATATTTGGTCATGTCAGCATGTCAAAGATGCTGACGGTGAGGTGTTTAATATTATCGAGCAATTTAAACTCACACCGATTTTTGATTACTTCAGTCTGGATGGGTTTGTGGCAAAAGGTGAGTTATATGTTGGTAAGCTTTTATTTGGCGCATTGATGATTCCGTATTATAGGCAATATGCTGAATTGGCAAGGGCTGCAAATACAACTAAATTACTTAATGAATTGGGGCATGCGAGTAAAGAATTCTCAGGAGCATATCAGCAGGTGATTGTCTATGCTATTGAGCATATTAAAACTTTGGAAAAAGACAGTAGTCGTTTATCAATACAAACACCAAGCCAAGCAGTTAAAGTTAAGCAAATTAGCGTTGTTGTGTCTGAGAACAATCCATTTGATGACGTATTTTCTACAGTACAATTAGGGCATTCAGAGACCATTACCTCGGGTGGGTTAATTTTAAGAAAAGCCAGTATCGCACGCTTTCTTGATGCCGTTGGTAAAAGCCACGAAACAGGTGAGTTAGATGAGGAAATGACCTTATTAATTGATCAGGCAGTGCCAACAATGATGGCGAAGACCTTCGCTTTTTTTGAGTTTTTTGCAGATCCCGATGAATGGTTGCATGAATTAAACTTGGCAAAAATATATACTTTTGCTCAATATCTAAATCTTATTAAGAATGATGCAAGTAAAGTCGATTACTACGCAGCAGCTAAAGGACGATTACAAAAAGCGCTAACTAAAATCCCACTGGAAATTGTGAGGAAGATAGCAGTTTAATCAATAAAATTAATTCACGAAAAAGTTATCAGCAGTGTTATAATCACCAGATTGAATTTTTAGCGATTATTTTTCTAATGGATATTTCACTTGCTACTGAGGTAGATCAAACCAAATTGTTAAGCTTTTTTGCAAGCTGTGCCAAGGGCATTGAATTGTTACTAAAAGATGAGCTATTAACACTTGGTGTTGATGAAGCGCGCGAGAAGCTTGCCGGTGTTGAGTTTGAAGCGGATCTTGTCACTGCTTATAAGGTGTGTTTATGGTCACGTCTTGCCAATCAGGTGCATCGCAAATTACATGTGGCTAAGTTTGACAGCGCCGATGCTTTTTATAATGAGCTTTACTCGTTACCTTGGGCAAGTTTTTTCGACGTTAAACAGTCAATTAAAATTGAGGTCTCTGGTAAACATCAAGTATTTAATAATACCCAATTTGCCGCACAAAAAGCAAAGGATGCGGTAGTTGACTACTTCCGTGATCAGATGGATGAGCGCCCAAACGTTGATTTAGAGCATCCAGATATTGTCATTAATATCCATTTGCAAAAAGGCATGGCATTTATTTATTTGTCATTGACAGGACAAAGCTTGCATCGACGAGGTTATCGCTTAGCACAAGGTGAGGCACCATTGAAAGAGACTTTAGCCGCTGCACTACTTGTTAAAAGTGGCTGGTTAGATGAGCTTAAAAAAGATCAAGTGAACTTTATTGATCCAATGTGTGGTTCAGGGACGATCTTAATTGAGGCGGCGATGATGGCATATGATATTGCGCCAAATCTTGCGCGTGATACGTTTTGTTTTATGCGTTGGCATGATTTTGACCATGCTGCATGGCAGGCGCTAAAGTCAGAAGCGTTAATGCGCAAAAATATGGGCAAAGAGAAAAGCAATATAACTCTAATTGGCTATGATGATGATATGCGCGTATTGGACAAAGCACGCCAGAATATAGCAAGTGCTGATCTTGTTAGTGCAATTGAAGTCTTTGTGCAGGATGTCAGAGACTTAAGTAATGATGCGCATGAAAAAGCCGGATTTATCTTGACCAATCCGCCCTATGGTGAGCGTTTGTATCATGCTAGAGCTGAAAAGTTGCGTGGATTATTTGGCGGATTTGGTAAGGCATTAATACGTGATTTCAGTGGTTGGAAGGTATCGATATTCAGCGCGGCAAGTGAACCGGTGAGAGCACTTGGCTTAAGAGCGATGAAAGTCAATAAGTTCTTCAATGGTGCGCTTGAGACGATGCTTTATCAATTTGAAGTATCAGATCAATGGGTGATGCAGCATGAATCTGCGACACAGAAATTAACGCGTCAAGCTAAGAACGCAGTTTTGCAAGATGATGGACATTTAGCATTTAGAAATCGGTTATTAAAGAATTATCAACAAATCCAAAAATGGGCACAGCAGCAGGGGCTTGAATGTTATCGTATCTATGATGCGGATTTGCCTGAATACGCTGTGGCAATTGATCTTTATAATACCCATGTACATGTACAAGAGTATCAGATGGGTAAAACAGTTGATGAAAAACTTGCTCAAAAGCGTCTATTGCAAGCGGTTTATCATATTGCTAAAGTGCTAGAGGTTAGATATGAACATATTCATATCAAAACACGTCAGCGACAAAAGGGTGACAGTCAATATCAAAGGCAGGCAATAACCGATAAGTTTCATGTGGTTAAAGAACATGATGCGTTGTTTTATGTGAACTTTGATGATTATTTAGATACTGGTCTTTTTTTAGATCACCGTAAAATGCGCCAAATTGTGGCAAAAGCCGCGCAAGGCAAAACGTTATTGAACCTGTTTTCTTATACATGCTCAGCAAGTGTGCATGCGGCATTGATGGGTGCACAAGTGGTTAGTATTGATATGTCAAAGACCTATCTAGACTGGGGAAAACGCAATTTTCACTTGAATAAATTAAATATTGATCAGCATGTATTTATCCAGGCGGATTGCTTTACGTGGCTTAAAGAAGCCGTTAAAGGGCGTAAACAATTTGATGTAATCTTCTTAGATCCTCCGACATTTTCTAACTCTAAGCGTATGCAAAATGTACTCGATGTGCAGCGTGACCATGTAGAATTAATCGAGTTGGCTATGCGACTTTTAACAAGAAAAGGCGTGTTATATTTCTCTAATAACTATCGCAAGTTTAAATTTGATGAGGGGTTGCAGGCAAAGTATGATTGCCAAAATATTGATGATAAATGCTTGTCGCGCGACTTTCTAAGGAGACCAACAATTCACCATTGTTGGCAGATTTCAGCTAAATCGAATGGTTAGCTTTTTCCCTAGTGCATGAGCTATTTTTGAGAGCAGGTTAAAAGAGGGTAGCCTTGTATCAGAGCCGCTTTCAAGACGAGAAATAACTTGTTGTGTAGTATTTGATTTCTCAGCGAGTTCTTTTTGACTAAGCCCTGATTCAATTCTTAATTGATAAGCAAGTTGGGCAACTTCATTAATATAGCGTTCTTGTTCAAAGTCTATGCTGAATTGTTTGTCATGTTCCATGTGCTCTTTGATAGCTGATTGGATACTTGACCCAATATGTTTATTTTTCATTTCTTAGTACCTCACTCATTCGTTTCTCAGCGATATCCTTATCTTTGTTTTCCAATTTTTGTGTTTTTTTCTTCACATAGTGTATAACATCCCTGTCTGGATATCCCAAAGTTGCGCATATTTTCCTTTAAGCGTTATCAGTTCTTGATGTGTACCGCTTTCAATAATCTGTCCTTGATCCATTACATGAATGATATCGGCATGGCGAATTGTTGATAGTCGATGCGCAATAATAATGGTTGTTTTTGATTTCGATAGTTTGTTTAAAGCGCGCTGTATAGCAAGCTCGGTTTCATTATCTACTGCAGAAGTTGCCTCATCTAGAATTAGAATCGGTGCATCTTTTAAAACTGCTCGTGCAATACAAATGCGTTGTTTCTGACCGCCTGATAATAATAAACCGCGTTGCCCAACATCCGTATCATACCCGTGAGGTAACTGCATAACAAACTCATGCAGCCCGGCAACTTTAGCTGCATGCGTAATCGCTTTATCATCAGCATTAAAAGAGCCATAGGCAATATTTTCTTTGATTGTGCCATCAAATAAGAAGCTATCCTGACTCACTAACGCGATCTGTTGACGCCATGATGATAAATCAAAGCTTTGAATGTTATGACTACCATAGTTTAAAGCACCAGATTGCGGTTCATAAAATTGGCACATCAGCTTAATCAATGTGCTTTTTCCTGAGCCTGATTCGCCAACAAATGCAGTGGTTTGTTGTGCTTTGATAGATAGATTTAAATCTTGATAAATGGGCGTATCATTTTGATAACCAAAAGTAACGTGATCGAAAATGATATTTTGGTGATCTGTTATTGTTTTTAGTGCTGATTTATTATTTAGATCTTCAGTCGACCAAGTGAGTAAATCAAGAACTCGGGTTGTCGATGCCATGACACGTTGATAGTCAACTGTGACGACAGCAAGATTATTGAAAGGCCAGAGCAGGCGTTGTGATAAGAAAATTAGCATACTAAAAACACCGACATTCATGTGTCCATGAAACGTTTGGTAGCCACCAATCAGCAGTGTAAATAAAAAGCCAGTTAAGACAAACATACGAATAACCGGTGTCACCATCGAACTAATTTGGATGGTTTTGCGATTAGCCATTTGATAATTGGCACTGGCTTTCTCAATGCGTTGTGCTTCATATTCTTCAGTGGTATAGCTTTTGATGGTTAAGAGATTAAGTAGATTACGTTGTAAATCACCACTGATTTCAGCGGCCTTTTGACGTACTTCTAAAAATCTAGGTGCTAAACGATGCTGGAAATAAAATGCACCAACAATAATGCATGGAATAGGCACAATCGCAAGCAATGTAATCAAAGGAGAGGCAAACAAAAATACGATTCCAATAAAGACAGTAGAAACGACAATTTGTACAATTTGATTAACGCCATCTTCTAAAAATCGTTCCATTTGATTGATATCATCATTAATCGTTGCAATCATTTGCCCTGTTGAAGTTGCTTCAATCTGTTGGACATTAGCTTTTTGAATATGTCCATAGACGTCAGTACGCAGTTTATGTTCAACATTTTGTGCAAGATTACGCCATTTTAGGCTATACAAATATTGAAAATATGATTCAAATGCCCAGATAAAAAAGGTAAGTAGACCTAAAATTAATAGCTGTGAGAATAATGAATGTACCCCAGTTAATTGTGCAATCCATGAATCTTGGCGTGATACAACCATATTAACAGCTACACCTAAGAGGATTTCAGGGAAGATGTCAAAAAGTTTGTTGAGTGTTGAGTATAAGAGTGCTAAAAGATAATCTTTGCGATAACCGCGCATATAGCTTAATAGGCGCAATAACGGATATTTGCTTGTCGATAAATAGGTGTTAGATTTCAATGGTCAGTACGGTTAAGTATGAGTGTATAAATACTATCGGGAAATATCACTAACCCTCAAGCAAAAATATGCTTTATAGTGAGAATCTTGCAAAAAGATTCTCACTGGAGTTTGCTAAGTTTAATATCCATAACGTGAGCATAAGCATAAGGCTTGATAAAAACGGTGGTATTTAGATGGATAGAAAAGTTTTGTTTGTATTTAGTTGTCGTTGAACGACTTAATTTAGTCAAAAGTTAAGCAATAAGCGCTATCAAATAGCAGATGATAAGTATAGAATAAGCTGTATTTTCAATAGCTAAAATATAAAATTAAAATAATGATTTCTGATGAAAAGTTCCAAGAGTTCTGTGCTTATCTAAGTGATATTCATGCAAGTTTACAATCTAATCAACAAGGCAAAGTGGCAAGCTATATTCCTGAGCTTAAGAAAGTAGACCCTAATCAGTTTGCCATCTCTGTGTGCACGGTTGATGGAAGAAAGTTTAGCGTTGGTGATTTTAAGTCGCGCTTTTGTATGCAATCGATGGTGAAGCCTGTGTTGTACGCACTGGCACTAGAAGAAAATGGATTAAATCATGTGCATAAGCATATCGGACGTGAGCCAAGTGGCAAAAACTTCAATGAGTTAACATTAAATGATGAAGGCTTGCCGCATAATCCGATGATTAATGCAGGTGCGATTATGTCATGCTCGATGATTAAGCGTAAATCGAATCCGGCAGATCGCTTTAATCATATTATGCAAGCACTTTATAAATTGTCAAATAGTCAGAAAATCACGTTTAATAATGCCGTATATAACTCAGAAAAAGAAACGGCAGATCGTAATTATGCCTTGGGTTATTTTATGCGTGAGCATCAAGCGTTTCCGAAAAATACCGATTTGCATCGTACGCTTAATTTATATTTTCAGGCATGTTCGATTGAGCTTAATAGTGAGATGTTAGCAACGATTGCAGCAAGCTTTGCCAATGCCGGTAGTTGTGCCGTGACAAAAGAAGAAATCTTTAAACCAGAGACTGTTAAGAATTGCTTATCATTAATGTATTCATGTGGCATGTATGATTACTCAGGTGAGTGGGCGTTCTCGATTGGACTGCCTGCTAAAAGTGGGGTTTCCGGTGGGATTTATGTTGTTGTTCCTGATTTGATGGGTATTGCGATTTACTCACCGCGCTTGGATAAGCATGGCAACTCTTTTAAAGCAATCGAAGTGTGCAAGCGTCTTGTTGATCGTTATAGTATTCATAATTACGACAGTATTTTACGCTGTCAAAATAAAATTAATTTATTCCCAGTAAGTTAATTGTCAAACAGGCGCTTAACACCTAGAATAAAAGCAACCTAAAGGCGCTAGGAGCAAGCTATGCCACAAGATACAATTGCTAAAATCAAAGAAATTCTTAAAACATCAGATAAATTAAACTTTGATGATACTGAGCATTTATCCGAGTTGTTAGATCAGTTACAGATTGAACTGAAATCTTTGCCAGAGAGCGAAAAAGTGCAAGCGCTTGAAATTGCCAAATTGACCAAACAAAAAGTCGAAATGAGTAAACTACAAGATCCTAAAGAAGCAGATTTTAGTGATCTTGAACAGGCAATTATTGAGTATGAAGTGAGTCATCCAAAGCTGACACATACCGTGCGCTCTATTTGTAATCTATTATCGAGTATTGGGATCTAATTTGCATGACCGAAAATGAGCGCCAAAATGCCATTTTACAGCATTTAGCCATTACGCGTTGGTATGCTAAAGGTAATCCTGCTCATAAAGAAGAGCCACTAGCAGATGAGACACATATTATTGCGAATCAACTGAGCGTGATTGTATCCACTTTGGAACAACGGGATCGTGTTAAAGCGCTTATGAATGCGATGTTTACACAATTTTCAGTGTGTTTTATCGAAAAAGATCAAGCGCAAGGAGAAAAAAATATAGCCTCAAGTGCGATAATTCTCTATGATGAAAACTTGACTTTAAAAACCTTGTTAGATCAAAGTTTGCATGATAGGTGTTATGCGCTTAAGTTTAATGAACTCAATCGTGCCGAGGTGAAAAAACAAACCATGATGAATCTTTATGCAGTATCAGATTTTGCCATTAGGTGAGAACCATTTACCACAGATGATGGATATTGAGCGTGAGGTATTTGAATACCCATGGTCAGCGTCACAAATGAAAGATAGTATCTTGTCTGCGCATACCGAGACATGGGGGTTATTTGATCTTAATCATCAACTGATTGCTTTTGCGGTTATCTCAGTGATTTTTGATGAGGCCGAAATACTTAATTTTTCAGTAGCGAAATCATACCAACATCAAGGTTTTGGGCAAAAGCTATTGGCCTATTTGATGAATCATTTGTCTTATAAGCAGATTGAAAAGTTGTTTTTAGAGGTGAGAGTTACCAATATCCCTGCAATTAGCATCTATAGAAAATATGGCTTTGAAGAAATTTCAGTGCGTAAGAACTATTATCGCGTTGGTGAGACATATGAGGATGCGCTGGTGTTGCAAGCAACTTTACAAGTTCAGCACTCAACGCATTATTTTTAAAAACTAACAAACATAAGAGATCGTTGTATGAACTATCAAGAGATTTTAGATTTTTGGTTTAAAGAACTAACTGCAAAAGACTGGTTTGCAAAGAGTGATGCATTAGATCAAACCATTAAAGATCGATTTTTAATGGTTCACAAAGCGGCATCTCGTGGTGAGTTGTTTGCATGGCGCGAAACAGCGCAGGGGCGCTTGGCAGAAATTATTGTATTAGATCAATTCTCGCGCAATATTTTTAGAAATACAAAAGAAGCTTTTGCCTATGACTCATTGGCATTGATCTTAGCGCAAGAGTTAGTGATATTGAAGCTAGATCAAACATTAAGTGATAGTGAGCGTTCATTTGCATATTTGCCCTATATGCATAGTGAGTCAAAAACCATTCATCAACAGGCATTGGTGCTTTATACCGAGCTAGGTAATAGCGGAAGTTTGGAGTATGAAATAGCGCATAAAGCGATTATTGACCGCTTTGGACGTTATCCACATCGCAATGCGCAATTAGGGCGAGTCTCGAGTGATGAGGAGGAAGCGTTTCTACTTGAGCATGCCGGCTTTTAATTTAATACATTAGGCTAAGACTAAATATTTACCCACAAGTGCTCACCGTACCCTGAGCATAAGTCGAAGGGTAAACTTAGGAAAATTACACTTTACAGAGGCTTCGACTTACGCTCAGCCAACGTTTACGCAATCAAAATGGGCGGGAATATGGTCATAGCTATACGTTAAAACATAAATTTGCAAAACTCCCAGTCTCAATAATTGTTATCTGTCACATATTTGTATATGCTTATCGGCTTATATGTCTTTGTTATGTTGTGTTATTTAAAGGATAAAAAATGCGTAGTCATTATAGTTCAGAAGTAAATGAGTCTCTGGTTGATAAAACCGTTGAAATATGTGGATGGGTGCATCGTCGTCGTGACCATGGCGGTGTTATTTTCTTAGATATCCGTGATCGTACAGGTCTTGTGCAACTGGTCTATGAGCCAGAAAATGCGAGCGTTTTTGAACAAGCGGATCATGTGCGTCATGAATATGTGATTAAAGCTAAAGGGCTTGTTAAATTGCGCCCGGAGGGTCAGGAAAATAATAACTTAGCCAGTGGTAAGATTGAAGTTATTGGGCAAAGTTTAGAGCTTATTAATCGTGCTAAGACCATTCCTTTTCAGCTAGATGAACACCAAAACGTTGGCGAAGATGTGCGTTTAAAATATCGTTATATCGATTTAAGACGACCTGAAATTCAAAATCGTTTGATCGAACGCTCTCGTATTTCACAATTTGTTCGTCAATATTTAAATGAACATGGATTTTTGGATATTGAAACGCCGTTTTTAACTAAGGCAACACCGGAAGGTGCACGTGATTACTTGGTACCAAGTAGGAATCATCATGGTAAGTTTTATGCGTTGCCGCAATCACCTCAATTGTTTAAACAGCTATTAATGGTATCTGGTTTTGACCGTTATTATCAGATCGTTAAATGTTTTCGTGATGAGGATTTGCGTGCAGATAGACAGCCTGAATTTACTCAGATTGATATTGAGGCGTCATTTATCGATGAGAATACGTTAATGAACTTGATGGAAGATATGGTTCGTCGTCTATTTAAACAAACGGCAGATGCAGACTTCCCATCGCAATTTCCAGTGATTAGCTATGCTGAAGCAATGGCTAAATATGGTTCCGATAAACCTGATTTACGTATTCCACTGCATTTTATTGATGTGAAAAATATTATGCAAAATGAAGAGTTTAAAGTCTTTTCAGCACCTGCCAATGATGAAAAATCACGTGTGATTGCAATGCGTTTAGCTAATGGCAATGCACTCTTGACACGCAAAATGCTTGATGATTATACTAAGTTTGTCGGGATCTATGGCGCTAAAGGCTTGGCATATATCAAGGTCAATGAGATGGCGAAAGGCAAAGAAGGACTGCAATCACCAATTGTCAAAAATCTCTCAGATGAAGCATTGACAAGAGTGCTTGAAGTCACAGAAGCCAAAGATGGTGATATTATTTTCTTCGGTGCGGGTAGAGCAAATATTGTCAATGATTCGATGGGCGCGCTACGCGTTAAGATTGGCGAAGACTTGAGGCTACACAGCAAAGCATGGGCGCCGTTATGGGTCGTTGATTTCCCGATGTTTGAAGAAGCAGATGGCAGGCTTTATGCATTACATCATCCGTTTACTGCGCCAAAAGTGGATAATGTCGATGAGCTTAAAGCGCATCCTGAAAAAGCACTATCTCGCGCTTATGATATGGTTATCAATGGTTATGAAGTTGGTGGTGGTTCGATCCGTATCCATGATCAACAAATGCAGCAAACAGTATTTGAGTTATTAGGGATTAATGAAGAAGAAGCCAAAGAGAAATTTAGTTTCTTGCTAGATGCTCTACAGTATGGCGCACCAATTCATGGTGGTATTGCCTTTGGTTTAGATCGTTTAACGATGCTAATTACTCATACAACGAATATTCGTGATGTGATTGCTTTTCCTAAGACACAAACAGCGAGCTGCTTGATGACCGAGGCGCCTGCTGAGGTTTCAAATGAGCAGTTACAAGAGCTTGCGATTAAAACAGTTATTACCGAGAAAGCATAAACTAAGCTGTATTTTTCTATCAAATCATCTACCATTAAACCCATGGTTGTTTTATCTCTCTTTAAACAAATAAGGAAATATTATGTCTGAACATCTACAGCGTATTGCTGATGCCTATATTCTTGAGCAACGTCGTGCACGTCGTTGGCGTATATTCTGGCGCTTTTGCTGGTTAGTCATTGCGATTGTCATTATTGGACTTTTGATGAAAAGCTTTAGCAGTAAGCCAGTTAATAATGAAAACCATATTGCTTTAGTTAAGGTTGATGGGGTGATTGCCGATGATAGCAATGCCAATGCCACACGCATCAATGACAGTTTGGATGCGGCCTTTAAAAATAAAAACACTAAAGCGGTGATTGTACAGATCAATAGCCCCGGCGGCTCACCAGTGCAATCTGATGATATTTATGAGCATATGCGTTATTTGCAAAATAAATATCCTAAGACGCCATTATATGCGGTGTGTGTCGATATTTGCGCGTCAGGTGGTTATTATATTGCGTCAGGTGCTAAAGATATTTATGCCAATAAAATGACAATTACTGGCTCGATTGGTGTCAGAGCTGGTGGCTTTGGCTTTGTTGATTTATTAAAGAAAATCGGTGTTGAACGCAGATTATACACAGCCGGTAAAGACAAAGGGTTCTTAGATCCATTTGAACCACAAAGTGCCTCACAAGTATCAGAGATGGAAGCGATGTTGACTGAGACACATCAAGTATTTATCGATGCAGTTAAAGCAGGGCGAGGCGACCGTCTTGATACAAAGCAAGAAGATAAGATATTCTCAGGTATGCCTTTTTCAGGTGTGCAAGCTAAGAAATATGGCTTGATTGATGGGTTTGCGTCAGTTGATAGCTTACAACGCGAGAAATTTAATGATATGAAAGTGGTTAACTTCACTAAACCATTAAGTGTGTTTGATCAAATCAGTCAAAAGCTAGGTACTGAGGTAATGTATCAAGCAGCTGAAGCTAGTGGTTTGAAGTTGCAATAGGCTGGGCTTTAATTACCCCTCACCCATTGAGCTTTAGTTCAACGACCTCTCTCTCGAAGGGGAGAGGTAATATACCGTCCACAAACCATTTTGCAGAAGCTCTTGCTTTAATTGACTTCGACTAACACTCAGCCAACGACTATGTTTAGTAATGATATATAAATAAGTTGCATCAGCTAAAACTAAAACCTCTCCCCTTGCGGGATTGCTCGTGCAGCTTATGCTGCACGGGTGAGGGGTAATTAAAATGTGCTTTATGCTTTAGCCGCTCCCTGAGCGAAGTCAAAGGGAAGGCGCAAAACAATAATTGACTTTGACTAATGCTCAGCCAATACTTATAGTGTTGCTATGCCAGATAATTAAGTGCACGTTTGATAATATATTCAGGCACATTTTGATATTCAGAAAAATAGACTTGATTCACATCAGTTGCGTTGTGCTGATACACATAGACACTCGGGGAATGAGTCACCGCTGCAGATTTTGCTAAAGCATTGTTAGCTTTAATTTCTTGATCAACCATCTCTTTAAGATATGGTGTTTCATTAATGTTTAAATTGATCATTAAATCAGACAAGGTGTTTTGATCGACAACCTTACCTGATTTAATCAAACTATGGAGCTCGTGCAAAAATTCTTGCATGAGCTCCACCCCGCCCACGTGATAAGTAAAAGCTAAATACTGCGATGCATTAGGGCTTTGTGTTGTGCTAATGGGGTAAATGTTTATTTTGATATCTTTATCATTTGTAAGTGTTAATAATGTATTTATATTCTCTAAACAGGAGGGCTTTGAGTAGTTGCAGAATTGCGTGATGACTTTGCTTGCCTGTGGGTTGCCAAGGGTAATCTTAGGAGACTTGTCGAAATTTAAATTGTTATGAATAAACACATTGGCTTGATAGCGTGAAAAAGCGTGCATATCACAAGCTTCTTCGCCAGCTTTATGCCCTGCATTGGCAAGACTTGCGCATAAAATCATACTTAAAAATAAAGTGAGCTTTTTCATTTATTTATCCAGATTGTTTTGATAGCTCAAGAGTGTATTAAATGATCTGAATAATGACAAATTTAAATGTTTTATGGGAATATTAGATTTTTAAATGATCGGCTCAAATAAGTTTAATAAGTCATTTTCACTGAGTTTGAAATCAGCTTGCCCGTCTTTGTTATACAACCCACTGGCAAGATCCGCTTTTTTCTGCTGAAGTTTTAGGATTTTTTCTTCAACACTATCTTTGGCAATGAGTTTATAAACGGTGACGGGTTTATCTTGACCAATACGATAAGCGCGATCCGTGGCTTGGGCTTCAACGGCTGGATTCCACCATGGGTCAAAGTGAATAACGGTATCAGCGGCAACAAGGTTTAAGCCAGTGCCGCCAGCTTTTAAACTGATTAAGAAAACCGTGATATCAGGGTTTTCACTGAAGTCATCAATCAGTTTCTGGCGATTTTTAGTTTGTCCGGTTAACTGCACATATTGAATTTTATGTTTGCCAAGCTCAAGAGCAATTAAATCAAGCATCTCGACAAACTGCGAGAAAACTAATACTTTACGCTTTTCTGCGGTAAGTTCGGTCAGCATTTCTAATAAATAATCAAGCTTAGCTGATTCATGGACCTTTTTAGCACTATCTAGTTTGACTAATTGTGGATGGCAACATGACTGGCGTAGCTTTAACAACGCATCAAGAATATGAATATGACTCTTAGCAAGCCCTTGCTTTTTCAAGAGCTCACGCACTTTCTTCTCCATCGTCATACGCACACTTTCATATAATTGTTTTTGTGTATTAGGCAGCTCAATAATCTCAATCGATTCAGTTTTTTCAGGTAGATCTTTAGCAACTAATGCCTTAGTGCGTCGAAGCATAAAAGGAGTAATACGACTTTTTAAGATATTTAAACGATCGCTGTCTTGATGTTTTTCAATTGGATTTTTGAAGTGTTTACGAAACTGGCTATCATTACCCAAGAAGCCAGGCATTAAGAAGTTAAATTGCGACCATAACTCACCCAAATGATTCTCAAGAGGTGTGCCAGTTAAACAAAAGCGATGTTTAGCCGAAAGGGTGAAAATACTTTGCGCTTGCTTGGTTTTAGCGTTTTTAATCGTTTGCGCTTCATCTAAAATCAGTGCGCTATAGGTGTTTTGGTGATGAATTTCTTCGTCTTTTAAAATAAGTGGATAGCTAGTGACCACGATGTCGTAGTGAAGTAATGACTCATAATGTTCAGAACGTTCTGAACCATGCAATAGTAAAATACTAAGTTTTGGTGTGAATTTCTCAGCCTCTCTAATCCAATTGCCGACAACTGAGGTAGGGGCGACGATTAAGCTTGTGCCGAAATCTTTATCAGTATCATGTTGTAATTGTATCCAAGTAAGCGTTTGCAGTGTTTTGCCAAGTCCCATATCATCGGCTAACAAACCACCCATTTCATGTTTGGATAAGAAATCCATCCAGCTGACGCCATAGCGCTGATAGTCACGCAAGGTCGCGTGCACTTCTTTTGGTGTGTCTAGTAGTGGTAACTTTGTTGTATCTTTTAGTGAGTCAATAAAATTTTTTAAAGCATTGGCTTTGCTGTAATCAATTGCACCACTTTTGCCCAATTGCTCCTCAAGACTCATCAACGCACCGATTTGGTATTTCGAGAGTTTTAGTGTGCCATCACGTTCATCACTTAATTCAAACAATGAGTTAATAACCGGTTCAATGATGCTGTAATCAATTTTCAAACGGTGATTCTTATCCACAATGGCAACAAGATCATGCGCTTCTTTGTTAAGCCCTTTTTGTAGATATTGCATAATCAATGGTTGCAGATCGATGGCATTACCGTTGTGATTAACACTTAAGTGCACATTAAACCAATCATTTTGAATCCCTTCTTCGATGCCGATGTCAATATCATCTGCAACAATATAGTGATGTGCAAAGTCATCATCAAACTCAACTTGCCAGCCTAACAGTTTAAAGTCTTCAAGATCTTCAAGATAAAAAGTTTCCCATTGATCTTCAGGTGAAAAATAAGGGTTGGCATTTAAAACATAGCTCTCACCAAATGGCTTGTGTGCTTGATTGCCATAGCCAAAGTAAGCACGTCTGGATTTTACAAAACCAAATCCTCCTAAAGTTTCAAGTTTAGCATTTTCAAATTTCACATCTTTTTCAATCAAGTGACCATTATGCTCAATAATGTGTGTCCCACTTTCGTGTGGCTCAAATCGTGTGCCGTCATATTCAAAGCTAACCTCAGCAAAGAAGCCATAATGTGGCCAGTTTACTGATGATCCTTTACTAAAATGAGCTATCGCTTTCGGCGTGATTTTTTCGGTTTTTAGCTTCTTGACTTTGCTTGGAAATTTGATTTGTTTGCCAAGTGTTGATTTCTCAATGGTGTGACGAACAAAGGACATGTCATCTTTAGAGATATCTTTAAGTGTATTAAGGAGCAGCAATTGATTGCCAGGAATGTCACTAACGATCTGACCTATTTTATTGTCATCAATATAAAAAGCAGGCGTTGTTGGTATGATTTTTATGTTTGTTTTGCCATTGATTTGCGCATTAAAGCGAAATGTGCCATTGACTTCATTCCAATCAATATCAAGCTTGACATCCGGTGCCAAGGTACAATGTTTATCCATGGCAATGTCGCCAACAAAAAAGCGCTCAGTTGCAATAAGCAGCTTTAAAAATTGTGCACCATACTCTCCTGTTAAGCTTGGTAAATGTATTGCATAACGATTGATTTGTGTCTGTAGGTATTTAAAGATCTCAAGATCTTTGATATCAGCACAATCTGGGTATTTAGTGTAACCGGCAACGATATTGGCAAGATTGGCACTTTGTGGTTTACCATAGCCATTGCCACTTTTTAGAATACGCACATAGCTAGCTTCGATCCTATAAGATAATTGTTCACCCTCTTTAAACGCGATAAGTTGATAAGCAATCACCAAATTGGAAGGTGCTTTTCCCTGAGATAATAGAGAACTTTTCTCAAGGCGTATATTGTCATTAAATTGGCGCTCAAAGGCAGCTTTGTCGAAATAAGATGCAGGGGTTTTGGCTTTTTTTGTCGGTTGTAGATTAACAGGTTTTGTCGTTGCGGCAGCAGTAAATGCACTGGGTTCTTTTAACCGATCAGCTAATGATTTATTAAACATAAATAATACGGCATAAATATGCTTACAAAAATAGACTACAGGGCATGAGCACTCAGCATCAAGCACGCTTGAGAGTGTTTTTGCTCGTGAGTTTACATCGACAAAAATGCTTTGGGAGTAGGCCTCTTTGCCAGAGCCAAAAACTTCACTTTTAATGACAAAATTAATGCCATCATCGGATGTTGCCTGCAATGATTTGATTGAGTATTGATTGCAATACGCATGCGCACGTGAAATGGTTGCCCTAGTAAAGTCTTCGGTAATGCTTTTAGGTAAGATGCTTGAAGATAAGCTCATAAAATTGTGTCAAAAGAAAATAAATTGCATCAGTATACCTGAGGCAAAAGCTGTAAGACAAACAAGTTTTTGGCAATAACCATACTTTGTTACGCTAAGCCGTATCAATACTATATCCTTTGACTATATGTAGAATACAATGCGTTCAATCTTTATATTTTGTGCATTTTTGATCGCATGAATAATATCAAACAATTCATGTTCAGCATGCTTAGGGATATCGTATAAATTCATTGTTTGATAAATCCGCGTTTAGTCAACAGTTGATCCAAAGCATTGGCAAAGGCGTTGATGTTGCTATTTGAGAATGCCTTGGTTTTTGTCTCGACTAATCCAGCATCTCGTAGCTCAGTGAAGAAATTGCGCATGGCATAAGTTTGTGAAATATTTGCCTTGGTATATTGCTTGCCATGCGGCGTAATCACCATTGCATCGTGATCAGTAACTTCTTTTGCCAGCGGAATATCCGCGGTAATCACTAAATCAGACATTTCAACCTTATTGGCGATATAGTTGTCAGCAACATCAAAGCCTTTATCAACACAGCGCATTTTGATAAAAGGTGATGGCGGGTGTGTCAGTGGTTGATTGGCAACAAAAATACACGTGACTTTGCGTTGGTGTGCTGCCTTATACAGCAATTCTTTGACCGCTTTAGGGCAAGCGTCAGCATCGATATAAATAATCATACTAAGCGTAATGGCTTTGAATGTACGAAGCTAATTCAGCTTGTGGTATGATCACTTGTTCTTTGTCTTCACGTAAGAACTTGATCACACAGGTGCTATTGTTAACTTCATCTTCAGCGATCACCAATGCCAATGCAGCACCTGACTTATCGGCTTTTTTAAACTGTGATTTAAAGCTACCTAAGGAGGTGTTTTGCTCAATGGTTAGGTGAGGTAAGGACTTACGTAGTGTTTCAATCATTGGCATGGTCTTGAATATCGATGACTGATCAGATATCACATAGATATCTGCAGTTTGTGTTGTTTCAGGAATAAGTCCAAGTGTTTCAAGGAGTAAGATGATTCGTTCAATACCCATGGCAAAACCAACGGCAGGCGTTTCAGGGCCTTGCAAATCGCTCACGAGTGAATCATAACGACCACCGGCGCAAATGGTGCCTTGAGCCCCGAGTTTATCGGTAACCCATTCAAACACTGTGTTGCAGTAGTAGTCAATCCCACGAACCAATCGTGAGTTGATTTTGTAAGGGATGTTTAATGCGCTTAGATACTTAGTAAGTGCTTCAAAGTCTTGTTTAATATCTCGATCAAGAAAATCATGCAGGTTAGGTGCATTATCCAAAAGTCGTTGCGTGTTTTCATTTTTACTATCAAGAATGCGCAGTGGGTTTTTACCTAATCTACGCTGTGAATCCTCATCTAATTGATCTTTAAGTGGCGTTAGATAATCAACCAATGCATTGACATAATCAGCACGATTTTGTGCACTGCCTAGGTTATTAAGCTCAAGCGTGACATGTGTATCAAGTCCTAAGGCTTGCCATAGTTGCCATGACAAGCTTAACACTTCAGCGTCTTGGGCAATGTGACTATTGCCGTATACCTCAACACCTAGTTGATAAAACTGGCGGTAACGCCCTTTTTGCGGACGCTCATAGCGAAACATAGCCCCGGTGTACCATACCTTTTGGATTTGATTACGTAAAAGTCCATGTTCAATCATCGCACGCACGCAGCCTGCCGTACCTTCAGGTCTTAAAGTCAATGCCTCATCATTGCGATCACTAAAATCATAGGTTTCTTTTTCAACAATATCTGTGCCCGCGCCAACGCCGCGATGAAATAACTCGCTTTTTTCAACGACAGGTAAACGAATTTCCTGATAAGCGTAGTTGTGTAAGGTTTGTTTTACGGCGTTCTCAAAAAAGTGCCACTTATAAATATCGCTCGGTAAAATATCATTCATGCCGCGCACGGCTTGGATTTTAGACATTAGATGATTCCGTATTGATTAACTTAGAAAAGTGCGCTTATTGTATGTAAATTATCTTTAGATGAAAAGGACTTGTATTCTATACCGCTCATAAATCATTTTGCGGTGTTTGATGTCGAAGAAGTGTTTGATGCTTTTGAGTAATTGGATTGCAGATAATAGCTGGGACTATTGGCAAAATTCAATTACTCAAAAGCGCAAGAAATTCAATGACAGAAACACTGTAAGATGGTTTGTGGGCGGTATAAATCACTAAACGTGAATTGTGGTAGCTGTAGGTTCTTTGAATTTCATCAGCAGCATTATGGCAATGATATAAAAGACAGCAATCATTGCACCTAAGAGAATGAGGTTAGCGCGCATTAAATTAGCAAAGATAAGCGATAACGCAACAATAAGGTCAATCATGAGCCCATAGATTGACGAGGCAACAGCGCTGTGACTTTTATCAATCAGCAAAAACGCCATTGTTGAGGTGTTCACACTCACAAGTGCCGAGGAAAAGCCAAATAAAATCGCACTTAGACCGATCAAGTAAATGGCGTAATGTGCCGGTAGAAAATAAGCGCTGATAAACAATATGCCACTCAAAACAGCAACAAAAGAGAAGCTATAAGCGCTTTGCTCATAACTCATTAATCCATTAAGCCAACGAATGTTAATCCAACGTGCTAAGGCGCCAAAGAAGATCAATAAAAAGGATAACCAACCATAGACAATCGTATTAAACCCAAGGGTTGTGATCACAATGTAAGGCGTGCAGATATAAAAAACGGACATGCCTGCCCATGCCACTGACGTGATATAGCAGTAGCTTAAGAATTGCGTGTTGCTAGCAATGCTAAAGAATTTTTTGCGACTTGATGTTTTGACTTCAGTGATTGCGGTTGGTATCTCTTTAAAATAAATAGCAATCAAGATAAGGGTGAGCAGTGCCACTAAAATAACACCATTAAAAACCCATTCCCAACCACCGTAATAGACGATATAACCACCGATAAAGCCAGCCAAAGAAGGAGCCAAATAAAACAAAAGTGTTAAGCTCTGCCAGGTCTTAACATAGGTATTACCCGTTAGCATATCCTTGGGCAAAGCAACGGCAAGAATATATAAACCAGATGCGCCAATGCCTTGTAATATTCGTCCGATATAAAAGGTGAGAATGCTCTGCGATAATAAGCACACAATGCTGCCAATAATGACGATTACACAATAAAGTATCAGTGTTTTCTTGCGTCCAAAACGATCACTGATAAGACCCGCTGGAATCGCGAAGATCGCACCTGCAATAACAAATAAGGTTAGTGTTAACTGGCTTTGCCCAACATTCACCGCAAAGTCATTTTGTAACAAGGGCAGTGCTGAGATATACATGTCATACGCACAGACATACACACCAACGAGGAAAATGGCAAAAAAATAAACGTAGTTTTCAGGTTTCATGTTGACTTTTCGGCTCATGGTTTATTCTCATTGCTTGTGGAGTGTTTTTTTAGAGTGGCGCCAACTTGGTGTAGAGGTTTTTTTAAGGTCTGCTCTAGTTTGCTCATATGCTCCACATGCCAAGCTATAGAATCATTCCAGCTATCTTTGTCTAGAGCGCTAAATGATTTTGAAAATTGAATGCGACATGATTTTTTTTGATTCAGTCTCATCCAGTCGAGCGTGTCATTAAAGGTTGATTCAATGAAATCCCTTCTCTCCATAAGATGGTCAAAAATAAATTTATTTTCCTCTGTGGAGCTGCGGCTTATCCAAAGCTCAACGCGAATTTCTTTTTGTGAGAAAATTAAATTGTATGAGCAACCGCTTAAACCAGATCCTGCAGAAAGCCAGTGATCTTTGCTTGGGCTGATATTGTTGTATAGTGTACAGTTGCTTTTCTGGAAAGCTTCAAGTGCATGACTCCAATATTCACGGCGAATGATGTGGCGACTCTTTAGAACAGTCTCAGTGTCTTTCTCTTCAATTTCTTTTGCTTTAATTCCAATCATTAATTCTTTTGCTTCTGGTGTTGGTATGATTTGATCAATATTGATAAGTAGCTGCTCACCCAGTGCATACGGAGTGACTTTAAAACACTGGATATTGATGCCTTGATCAAGTAGCCATAGTGCTGTACTGGTAACCTCTTTGCGAAAATTGGCAGCAACAAGCATAATGCGTTGGCTGTTGCCTGTATTCAATCTGACTTCATCTAATGCAGGGGCGTCAAGAAATTCACAGATGTAGCTGGTCGCATCAGCTAGCTCGGCGTTGTCATTATTGATATTTTGCTTCTTAAGGTATTGTTGATAAATTTCGACAATCTGTGCCTTGGTTAAAGTTGCGCAGTAAGATGCATATTTTAGCGCCTGCCAAACAACATCACGCCCAGAATCATCAAGCTTATTTTCGATAATCACCAAATTCCCGTATTTATCGAGAGCCAATAAATCTAATCGCTCACGGGTGTCGTCAAAACCATCGAACTCTTTTTGGATAATTAAAAGTTCTTCGCCTAAAGCGTTTGGGTGATGTGCTAGCCACTCCTGAAGGTGTGCTCTTTCCGTTAGCCCCATGTCGCTGAAACGTTTTACTGCGACCGGATTGATGCGATTGGTCTTATGATCAACTGTAAACATGGAGTTTTTCCTATAATTTGATTTTGAGCTTTAAGTTGTTTGATGTTGCTGCACAAACGGCATTGTAGCATGACGTTTTTAAACTTAGAAATATTTACTTCATATGCTAGAGAATCCTGTTTCTGTGCTGTGGTGAGTATGTTATAATTCGCGCCAGTTTTTAGAATAATTGAAGCGTTTATATCCTTATGACCACACAATTTGCCAATGAAGTTTTTCCGGTTAATATCGAGCAGGAATTAAAGCAATCATACCTTGATTACGCGATGAGCGTCATTGTTGGACGTGCGCTTCCTGATGTGCGTGATGGCTTAAAGCCTGTCCATCGACGCGTTCTTTTTGCGATGAAAGAGCTAGGCAATGACCTTAATAAGCCTTATAAAAAATCAGCGCGTGTTGTTGGGGATGTGATTGGTAAATATCACCCGCATGGTGATACGGCAGTTTATGACACGATTGTGCGTATGGCGCAGCCGTGTTCATTGCGTTATATGCTAGTCGACGGTCAGGGTAACTTTGGTTCAGTTGATGGTGATTCACCGGCAGCAATGCGTTATACCGAAGTACGTATGTCAAAGATGGCGCACTCATTGCTAATTGATATCGATAAAGAAACGGTTAACTTCTCGCCAAACTATGACGAAACCGAGATGATTCCGGATGTGCTACCAACGCGCATACCTAACCTGTTGGTTAATGGCTCATCTGGTATTGCGGTGGGGATGGCAACAAATATTCCGCCACACAATTTAAATGAAGTCATTGATGGCGTGATTGCACTGATTGAAAATCCTGATTTAAGCATCGACGAGTTGATGGAATACATTCCTGGCCCTGATTTCCCAACGGGTGCCTATATCAATGGTCGTGCTGGTATTGTTGATGCGTATAAAACGGGCAGAGGACGCGTTATTATGCGTGCTAAGGCATCGATTGAAACCGATAAGAAAACTGATCGCGAGCAGATTATTGTTACTGAAATCCCGTATCAGGTAAATAAAGCACGCTTGATTGAGAAAATTGCCGAACTGGTTAAAGACAAAAAAATCGAAGGTATTTCTGAGTTGCGTGACGAATCCGATAAAGACGGTATGCGTATCGTTATCGATGTTAAACGTGGCGAAGTGCCTGAAGTGCTATTAAATAATCTATATGCACAAACACAAATGCAGTTAAGCTTTGGTGTTAATATGGTTGCTTTGGTTGATAGTCAGCCGAAGTTACTAAATTTAAAAGAAGTGATTGAAGCGTTTATTCGTCATCGTAAAGAAGTGGTGACGCGACGTACGATTTTTGAACTGCGTAAAGCGCGCGAGCGTGCGCATCTTTTGGAAGGTTTAGCGATTGCTTTATCAAATATTGATGAAATGATCGCATTGATTAAAGCATCTAAAACACCGGCTGAAGCCAAAGAGGCGCTATTATCCCGTTCATGGTCTGGTAAACTTGTCGGACAAATGCTTGAAGGGGTTGATCAAGCGCTTTATCGCATTGATGGCTTGGCATCGCATTATGGTTTACACAATGATGAATATTTCCTATCACAAGCGCAGGTTGATGCGATTTTAGAGCTTCGCTTGCATCGCTTGACAGGTTTAGAACAAGATAAGATTCTTGATGAATTTAAAGCATTACTTCTACGCATCGAAGCGTTGATTGCGATTTTAAAAGATATTAAACGCTTGCTTGAAGTGATCTGTGAAGAGCTACAAGAGGTGAAAGCACAGTTCGGCGATGCACGTCGTTCAGAGATTATTGCTTCTCAGCTTGATTTGGGTTACGAAGATTTAATTACTGAAGAGTCGATGGTGGTCACACTTTCATATGATGGTTATGTCAAAGCGCAGCCATTGAAAGATTATAATGCACAAAAACGTGGTGGACGCGGTAAGTCCTCGACACAAATGAAGTCAGAAGATTTTGTTTATAAACTGCAAATTGCCTCAACACATGACACGATGTTGTGCTTCTCAAGTGCAGGTAAAATTTACTGGAGCAAAGTGTATGAATTCCCGCAAGCAGGGCGTGCGGCGAAAGGTAAACCTATCAATAATGTATTACCACTTGAGCAAGGTGAGCGTATTACTGCAATGCTTGCGATTTCTGAGTACACAGAAGGTTGGAACGTCTTTATGGCGACCAAGCAAGCAACCGTTAAAAAAGTTGATTTAACTGCCTTCTCACGTCCGCGTAAGGGCGGTATTTATGCCTTAACCCTTGATGAGGGTGATGAATTGTTGCATGTGCATTTAACCAATGGTCAACAAGAGATTATGATGTTCTCAGATGCCGGTAAAGCGATTCGTTTTAATGAAGAAGATGTGCGCGCAATGGGTAGAACAGCGCGTGGTGTCAGAGGCATGCGTATTCAGGAGGATCAACACATTGTTGGCGTGATTGTTACTGATCCAGATCAGGGTGTTGTGTTAACAGCGACTGAGAATGGCTATGGTAAACGCACACCAGTTGCTGAATATCGTAAAACAGCACGTGGTTCTCAGGGGGTGATTTCAATCTCGACATCAGATCGTAATGGTCGTGTGGTTGCAGCCGGACTTGTTGAAGAAACAGATGATATTATGCTTATGACCGATCAAGGCGTGCTTATTAGAACGCGTGTGTCTGAAGTGCGTGAAACAGGTCGTTCAGCGCAAGGTGTTAAGTTGATTAATTTAAAAACAGATGAAAAGCTGGTATCAGTGCAAGTCGTGGGCGAAGATGAATCTGAAGAAGACGCATCAATAGCAGATGACGACTCAGTGCAAGATGAACAGGATAACGAAGATGGCAGCGAAGTGGAGTAATCCGTGAAAGTCATCACAATTTTGGGGGCGACAGGATCAATTGGTGTTAATACACTGGAGATTATTCGCGATAACCCTGCTGATTTTAAAGTTTATGCATTGACTGCACATCGTAATATCGAGCTGTTATATCAGCAATGTCTTGAGTTTACGCCGCATTATGCCGTGGTTGCGGATAAGCACTTAGCAAATAAGCTGAGCAATGATCTTAAAGCTTTAGATTGTCAGACGATAGTGCTATATGGTAAAGAGGCGCTTGTTTCTGTCGCAAGTGCTGATAAAGTTGATATGGTTATGGCGGCTATTGTTGGTATTGCCGGATTGGCGCCAACGTTTGCGGCAGTTAATAAAGGCAAAACCATTTTATTAGCGAATAAAGAAGCATTAGTGACTGCGGGTGAGATTTTCATGCGTGCAGCAAAGCAATCTGATGCGATGATCTTGCCTGTGGATAGTGAGCACAATGCGATTTTTCAATGCTTGCCTGATCAAGATAAACATTATGATCAACAGGCAATCTCCAGAATTATCTTAACGGCCTCAGGTGGCCCTTTTCGCGAAAAGTCATTGGATGAGCTTAAAGGTATTACGCCCGATGAGGCGTGTGCGCATCCTAATTGGCAGATGGGGCGCAAAATATCCGTCGATTCATCAACGATGATGAATAAAGCGTTAGAGGTTATTGAGGCTTATTGGTTATTTCAAGTGCCTATTGAAAAAATTGAAGTGTTAGTTCACCCACAAAGCATTGTGCATTCTATGGTGGAGTATCACGATGGGAGTTTTATCGCGCAGATGGGGACGCCGGATATGAAAACTCCGATTGGTTATGCGATGTATTATCCACAAAGGCACAAAATCAATGTGCCAAAGCTTGATTTCACTGCTAAACCATTAAATTTTAATGTGCTGGATGGGCAGCGTTTCGCACTCATTCCATTGGTGTGTGACATGCTAAAGCGTCAAGATTATGCTGCAACAATTGTGTTAAATGCTGTCAATGAGATGCTTGTTGAGGCTTTTTTGGCGGAAAAAATACAATATTTGGAAATAATCGAGTATATTGAACGAGTTTTGCAAGAATTAAAATTGAATAAACCGGAAACCATTGATGATGTTGTCGCTATTGATTTGCAGGCGCGTAAACATGTTTCGGTGCTTTTAAATACAAATAAAGATTGAATAAAATAATTTAAATGAAGGAAGATTAGCTTGAGCTTGTCATTGAAAAAAACATTGTTACTTACGCTTTTAGGCGTGGCACCTTTCACTGGTGCCTACGCACAAAATAGCTTTATTGCTAAAAGTATAAAAGTTGAAGGTTTGGAGCGTATCTCAAAAGAAACTGTGCTGAATGATTTAGGTATTCATACAGGTGAAAAGGTAGACGCAGCAGAAACTAACAAGGCAATTAAGTCGCTTTACAGTAGTGGTTTTTTCAAAAATGTACAGCTATATCAAGATGGTAACAGTCTGATTGTAAAGGTGTCAGAGCGCCCAGCCATCAGTGCGGTTGATTTTGATGGTAATGATAAGATCAAAAACGATGACATGAAAAAAGTCTTGCGTGAAGCAGGGCTTGATGTTGGTAATATTGCTAATCCTGAGATACTATTTCAGGTCAAGCAGTCGTTGTTGATGCAATATGCGTTGATGGGTTATTACTCAACGACGGTTGATATACAAGAGATTAAAGAAGCGCGTAATCGTGTGGCAATCAAGATTAATATCGCTGAGGGCAAAACTGCAACCGTGCGTCGCATTAATGTGATTGGTAATAAAGCATTCTCGCAAAGTGAGCTTCTTGATAATATAACCTTTAAAACACCGTCAATTTGGAATTTATGGGGGCTGTTTACCTCAAAGGCGGATTACTCACCAACCAATATGCAGTCATCAACTGAGGATCTGAATAATTACTATATGAATAATGGTTACTTAGATTTTAAAGTGACATCACATCAAGCCTCGCTATCACCAAATAAAGAAAATGCATTTATCGCCTTTGATGTGAACGAAGGTGAAGTGTATAAAGTCTCTAAAGTATCATTAGAAGGTAAATTTGTTATTGCGAAAGCCGATCTTGAGAAGCTTATTAGTTTTAAAGCAGGGGACACATTCTCACGTCAAAAAGTATTAGATAGCGCTAAGGCAATTACGCAAGCGTTGGGGGACAAAGGTTATGCTTTTGCCAATGTTAATCCAGTGCCTAATGTTGATAAAGATAATAAGACAGTAGCATTAACTTTCTATATCGATCCCGGTAAAAAAGTCTATATTAATCAGATTAATTTCCTAGGGAATAACGTCACTAATGACTATGTCTATCGTCGACAGATGCAATATTTTGAATCAGGTGTTTATAATCAATCGATGATTGATCAATCGAAGATTAAGTTACAAAGAATGCCATTTGTCCAAGATGTGACGGTTAAAAAAGTCCCAGTCCCTGGCTCGGATGATCTGGTTAACATGGACTATGACATTAAAGAAAGAAGTGCTAATACAGTCAGTGCAAGTATTGGTTACTCACAACTATATAACTTTATGATTGGTGGTAATCTATCACTACCAAATATTCAAGGTACGGGGAATCAGTTCTCTATTGGCGCGAATTTATCAAGTGTTTATCAAAGCTTGAATATGTCGTATACCGATCCGTATTTTACCCAATCAGGAATAAGTCAAACGATTAGTACCTATTTGTCACGTACAGATTATGATGATACCTCAATTGCGAGCTATCGCTTAAATCAATATGGTGCAAATTTAGGCTATAGTATTCCAACATCAGCATTTGACTCGATTAGTGTCGGCGGTGGCGTTGATCATACGCAAGTGCTGCAACCAAGTGGTGGTACATCGAGTATTTTAGAATGGTTTGTTCAACAAAATGGCGGTCAAACCTCGTTTAATACATTTACCGTTAATTTGGGGTGGAATCATAACTCAACGAATCGCGCGTTCTTCCCAACAGAAGGAACAACTTTAGGCTTAAATGGTACTGTATCAGTGCCAGGGATTAGTGATCTACAGTGGTATAAAGTCACGGGATCTGCCGGCTTCTTCCATCCAATTGTTGGTGATGTCACGCTTTCTGTTAAAGGTGGTCTTGGTTATGGTAATGGCTATGGAAGCACCGAGTACTTACCATTCTTCCAGAATTTCTATGGTGGAGGCTGGGGCTCGGTTCGTGGCTTCTCTCAAGGGGGTATGGGGCCTTCTGATACCTATACACCAAATGGTACTCCGCCTCAGCCAGAGCAAGGTAATGCCATTGGTGGTAACTTAAATGTGTACACTAATATGGATATTTTGTTCCCAATCCCAGGCTTAAAAGATAGTCGCAATATGCGTCTGGGTGTGTTCTTTGATGCGGGTAATGTTTATAACACTTACAATATTCCAACGTATAATTCAGGTACAAATAGCGGTGTCATTTGGCCAGGAACGGCCGGTGATAAGTCCCCAACATTCTCAAACCTACGTTATTCAGTGGGTGTTGAATTCCAATGGTTGTCGCCTTTAGGTGCAATGGCATTTAGCTTGGCAAAACCATTAAATGCTAAACCAGGAGATTCAACGCAAGTATTCCAGTTCACACTGGGGCAAACGTTCTAACCCGTTAAGTTGAAAAGTATGATCAAGATTTCAAGTTTAGTTAAATCTAAGGAGTAAATATGAAAAAATTAGCAATGATTGGTTTGGCGTCAATGGCAGTTACTAGTGCTGCCTTTGCTGCAGATGCAAGCAGCTTGAAAATTGGTTTGGTTAATCCGGTTGAGATTTATCAATCCGTGCCACAAGGTGAACAGAGCATTCAGGCATTACAAACGAAGTTAAAGCCAAAAGCAGATGAACTGCAAAAACAGCAACAGAGTTTAGTGGAAAAAATGCAAACTTTGCAAACGAATGCGCCAACGTTAACGAAATCTGATTTGGATAAGCAGCAAAAAGCATTAACTGATGAGCAGGATAAGTTCAAACAACAAGCCATGGCATTTAAGCAAAGCGAGATGCAGCAAGAGCAAAAAATTGCTCAAGATTTCCAAGCAAGCTTTAATACTGCGGTTGAAGCTGTTGCTAAAGAAGGGAAATATAGCCTAATCCTAAGCTCGCAAGCAGTAGCATACGCGGCACCTGATTTGAAAGTCGATGTGACTGGTCAAGTGGTTGCACAGATGAAAAAAGATAAAAAATAGAGAAATTCTTTGCCTTTCAAAGGAAAAGTTTGTAGACTTAGCGCGCATTTAATTTTAGCTGTCTTTAGAGTATTCAATAAAATGAATCAGAAGCCTGTGAATTAGATAATTGACTTTTAAAAAAATTTAGATGGCATTTAAGCGAGGTGAGATGTATGCCAGCAGTACGTGTAAGAGAAACAGAACCATTTGATGTTGCATTGCGCCGTTTCAAGCGTAGCTGTGAAAAAGCGGGAATCGTTTCTGAGCTTCGTCGTAGAGAATTTTATGAGAAGCCAACATGGGAGCGCAAACGCAAAAAAGCAGCTGCAGTTAAGCGTTCAATGAAGCAGTCTATGCGTTCAACTCCAGCAGCAGCTCGCCGCTAGGAAGTAGAAGAAGTAAAAGATTGCAATAAACAGTCGGCCAGCTATGCTTTAACGGTGTAGTTGGCTTCTGTGTTTATGGCAATCAAAAAAACTATACATATACTTAATTTAATAAATAAAACTGTTAGGATTTAGCAAATGTCTGAAATACGCGCACGTCTTGTTGAAGATATGAAAACCTCAATGAAAAATAAAGATAAAAATCGTTTATCAACGATCCGTATGGCGTTGGCGGCATTTAAGCAAAAAGAGGTTGATGAGCGTGTTGAGGTAACTGAGGATGATGTGATTAGTATCCTGACAAAAATGATCAAGCAACGCAAAGACTCTGCAGAGCAGTTTAAGCGCGCAGGCAGAGAAGAGCTTGCACAAAAAGAGCTTGATGAAATTGAAATTTTACAAGTTTACTTGCCAAAACCATTATCAGAAGATGAGATTATTGAAATTATCCAGCGTGCTATTTTAGAAGTTGGCGCATCTTCAGTGAAAGATATGGGTAAGATTATGAGTGCGATAAAAGCAGAACTTAATGGTCGTGCTGATATGGGTAAAGTCGGTTCAATGATCAAATCACAATTATCGTAAACACTCGCCATGAAGGGGAATATTCCCGCTGATTTCATCCGTCAAGTCGTAGCATCGACTGATATTGTTGATGTTATTTCAAAATATGTCACGCTCAAAAAAACGGGCAAAAATTTCATGGCGTGCTGCCCATTTCATAATGAAAAAACGCCATCATTTTCAGTCAGTCCAGATAAGCAACTTTATCACTGCTTTGGCTGCCATGCCTCTGGTGATGTCATTGATTTTATTGCAGATTACAATAGCTTAAGTTTTATTGAGGCGGTTGAAGAGCTTGCGTCAATGCAGAATCTTGAAGTGCCTTATGATCAAAGTGGTAAAGATCAATCCAAAGATAAATTAACACAATCAATTTATGATGCCTTACAAGCGGCAAATAAATATTTTCAATGGTGCTTGCGCTTTGATGCCAATAAAGATGAGGTTATCGAGTATATTAAATCGCGGGAACTCTCGGCAAAAACAGCGAAGTATTTTCAAATGGGTTATGCGCCTAATCAATGGCAAGCATTATATGATGTGCTGAAAAAGCAATTTTCATTGGACGTTTTGGACCAGGCAGGCTTAGTGGTTCGTAAAGATAAGGGTGGAGCATATGATCGTTTTCGCGAGCGCTTGATGTTTCCGATACGTAATCGTAAGGGTTCAGTTGTGGGGTTTGGTGGGCGCGTGTTGCCTAATAAAGATGCCAACCCTAAATATCTTAACTCACCTGAAACGCCTGTGTTTTTTAAAAGTCATGAGCTATATGGCTTGTATGAGCTTAAAACTCAGCATAAAAATCCTGAGCATATCATGGTGGTTGAAGGCTATATGGATGTCATTGGCTTACATCAACATGGTTATAGCACAGCAGTTGCGACATTAGGAACTGCTTTATCAGCATCGCACTTAAAGACATTGTTTCGTCACACCTCAGAGATTATTTTGTGCTTTGATGGCGATACCGCTGGGCAAAATGCTGCTTTAAGAGCATTTGAGATGGTGTTGCCTGTGCTTGATGAGCATAAAAAAGCACGATTTTTGCTATTGCCGAAAGAGCATGATCCTGATTCATATATCAAAGAAATGGGACTAGAAGGTTTTAATAATGCCTTAAAAGAGGCCTTAAGTTCAGCAGATTTTTTTATTCAAACTCTGCTGAGCAAATATGATTTAAACAGCGCAGATAGTCTGGCGCAATTGATTGAAGAGGCAAAGCGAGTATTAAAAGCCATTCCTGAAAGTGCCTATACGCTGATGATTGTTGAGCAATTGGCGAAAGCAACCGATGTGTCTTCGTTGCAGTTGCAACGGATGATCAAGCAAAAAGCGCATGATACAAAACAAAATGATAGCAACATGCAGCTAAAACGTTGGCAGTTAAACGTTAATAAGCTGAGCTTGGTTGAAAAAGCATTAGCGTATTTGTTAAGTATGCCAACAGAGGTGCATGATGCGCTGAATGCGCAACCACTAATGGAATTTGAATGTGTAACAGAACAACACTTTATTTTGCTTGATGCTTTGAAAGTAATCAGGCAAAATAGCGGGCTGTCTTCTGCTGTGCTTGTGCAAATGCTTGTTGAAAAATATCCGCAATTTAAGGCGTATTTCTATCAGCTATTGCAAGCACAAAGTGAGCTTGATGCAGTGCAGCTTATTGATGAATTAATGGCGATGTTAGATAAGATAATGAAGCAGGCATGTCAAAACGAATTAGAACACCTGATATTAAAAGCAAAAACATCTATCTTAACAGCGACAGAAAAACAAAGAATGCAAGCAATTTTATACAAAGTAGAAAAAATATAGCTACACTTGATTTATGTTGCTAAATCACCAAAGGGGTAAGCGCAAAAATGCGATAAATTACGCAAATAAGGCGTAGACATATTGTGTCTTTGAGTGATGAATATAAGTAGTTAAGAAACTTAGAAGTGAGATTTTAATGTCAGATCAAACAAAAGAACAACAGCTCTCAAGAATCAAAGAGCTACTAGCGTTGGGACGTGAGCAAGGCTATTTGACCTATGCTGATGTTAATGATTATTTGCCAGATGAAATTACTGATCCGGAGCGTATTGAAGAAGTAATTCAGATGATCAACGATGTTGGTGTCAAGGTGTTTGAATCAGCGCCTGATGCAGAAGATTTGTTATTGCTTGAAGCTGAGTCAGAGAACACATCAGATGATGATGCGGTGCAAGCGTTATCTTCCGATGGTGATTTTGGGCGCACAACTGATCCTGTTAGAATGTATATGCGAGAAATGGGTGCGGTTGATCTATTAACGCGCTCGGGTGAAATCGAAATTGCTAAACGGATTGAGCATGGCACTAAAGAGGTGCTTAATGCATTGTCTGAATATCCTTATGTGATTAAGTCGTTATTGGGGCGCTATCAGGATTTAACGGATGCAGCACGTGAAGAGCATATGCAGCTTGAGGATGAGGAAAGAGAAGAAACACCATTGTATAAGTTTATTAAATTCTCTGATTTAATCTCAGGCTTTAATGAGGGTGATGAAATTGATGCCTCAGGTACAGATGTTGGGTCAATGCTTGATAATCCAGAAGAAACGTTAGAAGAAAGTCAAACAGAAGAAAGTAGTTCTGATGATGACGAGGAATCAAGTGGTGGGACGGTAGATACTGCGGAAGATACAGGGCCTGACCCTGAGGTGGCAGCGCAAAAATTTGCCGAGATCGAGGCTAAATTTAATTATTTACTAGATCAAGAGGTAGGTAGCAAGGCATATATCAATGCGGCCAGCGAAGTGTCTGCATTGTTCTTAAGCATGCGTTATACCAGTGCGCAGTTGAACCGCATGATTAACTCAATTCGAGGCTTGGTAACTGAAATTCGCGGACATGATCGCAAAATTATGCGTTTATGTATCGAAAAAGGCAAAATGCCGAAGCAGTATTTTGTATCGCGTTTTCAAGGACGTGAAACGGATACCAATTGGCTAGATAGTTGTATTGATAAGCATCCAGATCTTGTCAATGTGCTTGAAGATGCTAAAGCAATTCAAGTGAAACTAGGATTAATTGAAGATCGCGCGGATATGTCAATTTATGATTTGCGTGAAGCAAGCAAACGCATTTCAGTAGGTGAAGCAAAAGCACGACGTGCAAAGAAAGAGATGATTGAGGCAAACTTGCGTTTGGTGATTTCAATTGCTAAAAAATATACCAACAGAGGTTTGCAGTTTTTAGATCTAATTCAAGAAGGAAATATCGGTTTAATGAAAGCGGTTGATAAGTTTGAATACCGTCGTGGTTATAAGTTTTCAACCTATGCAACGTGGTGGATTCGCCAAGCAATTACCCGTTCAATCGCCGATCAGGCGCGCACGATTCGTATTCCTGTGCATATGATTGAGACGATTAATAAGCTTAATCGTATCTCGCGTCAGATCTTACAAGAAACAGGTAAAGAGGCGACTCCAGAAGAATTAAGCCAACATATTGATATGTCGGAAGATAAGATTCGTAGAATTATGAAGATTGCCAAAGAGCCGATCTCGATGGAGACGCCAATTGGTGATGATGAAGATTCTAACTTGGGTGACTTCATTGAGGATTCAGTATCTGATTCACCGGTGGATAGCGCTACAAGTGAGAGTTTGCGTGAAGTAACTAAAGATATTCTAAGTACGCTAACCGAGCGTGAGGCAAAAGTTTTGCGTATGCGCTTTGGTATTGATATGAACACCGATCACACACTAGAGGAAGTTGGTAAGCAATTTGATGTGACACGTGAGCGTATTCGTCAGATTGAAGCAAAGGCATTGCGTAAGTTAAGACACCCATCGCGCTCAGAAACGTTAAAGAGTTTCTTATCTGAATCATCATAAGTGTATTTTTTCTTTCAGCTAATACTGTTTATTTACGTATCAAAGGAGTTATAAAAATGGATATGATTAAGCTTAAATATGTAAGTGTTGCCACTTTGTTAGCGTTGGGTTTAACAGGGTGTGCTAGTCGTTGTATTACAATTCCAGCCAATGCAACCTCTGCAGAGAGTTTCGGTTCTGGCTTTGGTCAGTTAAAAGCCATGCAACCAGTAGTAAGAACATCAGCAGGTGACACCATCCAAGGGCAAGTGTTGGTGCAAAACAAAAAATCAGCAACTCAAAACTTCCAGTATCAAGTGCAATGGCTAGATAAAAGCGGCTTCAATGTTGGACAACCACAACCGTGGACGCCAGTAGAAGTGTATGGTGATTTACAAAAGATGATTACCTTTAGCGCACCAACGCCAGATGCCACAAGCTATAATGTTTCTTTTTGTCGGGTGTAGAGTATTATCCCTTTTGTTCATTCCACATAAATGTTACATTAATTGCCGTGTTTTCAATCTTAAAAATTTATCTACTCGAGGAAGGTTATGAGCAATAAAGAACAAGCGTTAAATTCAGCGTTATCACAAATTGAAAGACAGTTTGGAAAAGGCTCTATTATGCGTATGGGTGATACTGATTTGGCTAAAGATATCGAGGTAATTTCCACAGGATCAATTGGTTTAGATATTGCCTTAGGGGTTGGCGGTTTACCAAAAGGGCGTGTTGTTGAAATCTATGGCGCGGAATCTTCAGGTAAAACAACCTTAACATTACAAGCGATTGCGCAGTGCCAAAAAAATGGTGGGACCGCTGCCTTTATCGATGCTGAGCATGCACTTGACCCAGTGTATGCCGAAGCTTTGGGTGTTGACCTTAAAAGCCTAATTGTGTCACAACCTGATACAGGTGAGCAAGCGCTTGAGATTACCGATATGTTGGTACGTTCAGGTGGAGTTGATATCGTTGTTGTTGATTCAGTTGCTGCCTTGACGCCAAAAGCTGAGATTGAAGGTGAAATGGGTGATTCACACATGGGCTTACAAGCGCGCTTAATGTCACAAGCCTTACGTAAATTAACAGCCAATATCAAGCGTTCTAATACATTGGTGGTATTTATTAACCAGATTCGTATGAAGATTGGCGTGATGTTTGGCAATCCTGAGACAACAACAGGCGGTAATGCATTGAAATTTTACTCCTCTGTTCGTTTAGAGATTCGCCGTGGTAGCCCGATTAAAAAAGGTGATGAAATCTTAGGTAATGAGACCAAGGTTAAAGTCGTTAAAAATAAAGTCTCACCACCATTTAAGCAGGCAGAGTTTGATATTCTCTATGGTGAGGGGACATCTCTTGAAGGAGAGTTGATTGATCTAGGGGTGAAGTATAACCTCGTCGATAAAGCCGGTGCCTGGTATAGCTACAATGGTGATCGAATCGGGCAAGGAAAGGATAATGTGCGTACATACTTGAAAGAAAATCCGCAAGTTAAAGAGAGTTTACACAAAGCGCTAATGACCACGTTGTTACCGAATGCGGCAAAGAATAAATCAGTCTCAAGCGATGCCGAAGAATAATAACGAACGAGACTATCTTTTCTATTTGTTATCCAAACAAGAATATTCCTATACGCAACTAAAGCAAAAATTAGTTCAGCGCAACCATATTTCCTTGACTGAGATTGAGAACTTACTACAAGAATTCGTCGATAATAATTGGCAGTCAGATGAGCGTTGTGCCGAGCTTATGATTAAAAGTGCTTTATACAAGCATTATGGATTATTGCGGATTAAACAAAAGATTATTTATGAAAAAGGCATAGATGTTTCTATTTTTGAAAAGGTACTTAATGCGTTGGATATTGATTGGTTTGAACAAGCACAGTTATGTTATCAAAAAAAATATCATGACAAAGCGCAAGGCCTAAAAGAAAAACAAAAACGCTTGCAATATCTGCAACGCCAAGGTCATAGCTTAAGCATGGCATTGGAGATTGTTTCAAGTTGACGGGGTAGATCAGAATGAGTTGAGTTTTAATTATATCCCTCACCCGTGCAGATCATTTACACATCATTGCATAGTGGTTCATGACAAGACAAAAACTCAAGCATTTTATTTGTCAAGTCTATCAAAACTCTTTAACATGCTACTGTAATTAGCAAAGTGAGGAATTTCAGTGAACCATAACATTGTTATCTTAGGTAGCCAGTGGGGTGATGAAGGTAAGGGTAAAGTCGTGGACTTTTTGACAGATAAAGCCGATGCTGTGGTACGGTTTCAAGGTGGTCATAATGCCGGGCACACCTTGGTCATTAATGGTGAGGTAACTAAGCTGCGCCTTATTCCATCAGGTATTTTACACGATGGTGTCAAGAGTTTTATTGGTAATGGTGTCGTGGTTTCATTGGAAGCTTTACATGCTGAGATGAATGAATTGTTAGCGCGTAATGTGCCAGTGTTTGATCGCCTGCGTATTAGTGAGGCATGCCCTTTGGTGTTACCTGTACACGTTGCCTTAGATGAAGCGCGTGAAGCGGCGTTAGGTGAGCACAAGATTGGTACAACAAAGCGTGGCATAGGTCCCGCGTATGAAGATAAGATTGCGCGTCGCGCAATTCGTATAGGTGACTTAGCACACCCTGAGAAATTAAAAGCAAAACTTATTAATCTATTAGATCTGCATAATTTCACCTTGCAAAACTATTATAAAGTAGATGTTCATTTTGATTTAGAAGAAACTTATGCATCATTATTAGATTATGCAAAAACAATTTTGCCAATGATCACTGATGTATCAGCAGAGTTAAATGCCATTCGTTTCAACAAAGGTAAAATCATCTTTGAAGGCGCGCAAGGGACATTACTTGATATCGATCATGGTACTTATCCATTTGTCACCTCGTCAAACACAATCTCGGGTACGGTGGCATCAGGAGCGGGCTTTGGTCCATGCTACATTGATGCAGTTGTCGGTATCACTAAAGCCTATACTACGCGTGTTGGCAGTGGTGCTTATCCCACTGAGTTGTTTGATGAAATTGGTGAGCACTTAGGTGTTAAAGGCTGTGAATTTGGTACAGTCACAGGTCGTAAGCGTCGCACGGGGTGGCTTGATTTGGTTGCATTGCGTCGTGCGATTGAGATCAATAGTATCACATCAATTTGTTTAACAAAGCTTGATGTTTTGGATGGTTTAAGAGAGATAAAGGTTTGTGTGGCATATGAATTAGATGGTAAAGAGGTTTCCTATCCGCCGTATGATAATGCCGACTATGTGCGTTGCAAGCCAATTTACAAAACATTAAAAGGCTGGTCTGAAGAGACATTTAAGCAAACGGACTATAATAAATTGCCTCAAACAGCACGTGACTATGTCAGCTTTATCGAAAAAACGCTTAATGTACCGATTGATATTATTTCAACCGGTCCTGAGCGTAATCAGAATGTGATTGTGAAGAATATTTTCTAAAGTAAGCGGTTCAAAATCCGCGATTAAAAATCTAAATCCATTTCTTGCATAACAGCATGGCTTTTGTATATAATGCCGCGTCTTTTTATATTTATGCAAAGATTAGATGTTTAAAAAACTACGGAGTAAATAATGGCAACTATTAACCAGTTGGTGCGCAATCCGCGCAAAAAGAAGGTTGTAAAAACGAACGTGCCAGCGTTGAAAGCATGTCCGCAAAGACGTGGTGTATGTACGCGTGTTTATACAACAACCCCTAAGAAACCAAACTCAGCGTTAAGAAAAGTAGCGCGTGTGAGATTAACTAGCGGTTTTGAAGTAACGACTTATATTGGTGGTGAAGGTCATAACCTACAAGAGCATAGCGTTATTTTGATTCGTGGTGGTCGTGTAAAAGACTTACCAGGTGTGCGTTATCACACAGTTCGCGGTGCGCTTGATACTTCAGGTGTTAAAGACCGTAAGCAAGCACGCTCTAAGTACGGTACTAAGCGTCCTAAAGCATAAGTTTAATTTGTATTTAAAGGAAATATAAAATGTCTAGAAGAAATCGAGCACCAAAGCGCGAAGTGTTGCCAGATCCGAAGTTTAAAAGCGAGATCGTTGCAAAATTTATCAATCACATCATGTTATCAGGTAAAAAGTCTGTAGCCGAGAAAATCGTCTATGGTGCTTTTGACCAAATCGAAACTAAAAAATCAGGCGAAAAAGCGACTGAAGTTTTTGAAAAAGCTTTAGAAGCTGTGGCTCCTATGGTTGAAGTTAAGTCACGCCGTGTTGGTGGTGCTACTTACCAAGTTCCTGTTGAAGTTCGTCCAGAGCGTCAAATGACAATGGCGATGCGTTGGATCATTGATGCTTCACGTAAGCGTAAAGAAAAGAGTATGGCATATCGTGTTGCAGCTGAATTAATGGAAGCTGTTGAAGGTCGAGGCGCTGCTGTTAAGAAGCGCGAAGATACACACAAAATGGCAGAGGCGAACAAAGCATTTGCTCATTTCCGTTGGTAAGATTGGAGAATATTTATGTCACGTACGACAGAACTTGAAAAGTATAGAAATATTGGAATTTGTGCCCACGTAGATGCGGGTAAGACAACAACGACTGAGCGTGTATTATTCTATACGGGTGTTTCGCACAAAATTGGTGAGGTGCATGATGGTGCCGCAACAATGGACTGGATGGAGCAAGAGCAAGAGCGTGGAATTACAATTACCTCTGCTGCTACCACAGTTTTCTGGCAAGGTATGGATCAACAATTTGACAAACATCGTATTAACATTATCGATACGCCAGGACACGTTGATTTCACGATCGAAGTAGAGCGTTCTTTGCGTGTTTTGGATGGTGCAGTTGTTGTATTCTGTGGTTCATCAGGTGTAGAGCCACAATCAGAAACAGTATGGCGTCAGGCAAACAAGTATGGCGTACCACGTATCGTTTTTGTTAACAAGATGGATAGAGCAGGTGCAAACTTTGAGCGTGTTGTTGATCAGATTAAAACACGTTTAAAAGCCACTGTAGTACCAGTACAGTTGAATATTGGTGCTGAAGATGAATTTAAAGGTGTTATTGATCTTGTTCGAATGAAAGCAATCATGTGGAATGAAGAAGATAAAGGCTTAACATACTCTTTGGAAGAAATTCCAGCTGAACTTCAAGAGCGTGCTGAAGAGCTTCGTCAAGAGATGGTTGAAGCAGCGGCTGAAGCTAGTGAAGAATTGATGGAGAAGTATCTTGAAGGTGGTGAGTTAACAAATGATGAAATTCATGAAGCGTTACGTCGACGTGTTATTGATAATGAAATCGTGTTAGCATTCTGCGGCTCTGCGTTTAAAAACAAGGGTGTACAAGCCGTTCTTGATGGTGTTGTTCGTTACCTGCCGGCACCAAATCAGGTTCCAGCTATTAAAGGAGAGCTTGAAGACGGTACTGAAAGTTCACGCACCTCTTCAGATGAGGCGCCTTTTGCTTCTTTAGCATTTAAACTTGCAACAGATCCATTTATTGGTAACTTAACATTCGTTCGTGTTTACTCTGGTGTATTAAAGTCAGGTGACTCAGTATATAACCCAGTCAAAGGTAAAAAAGAGCGTATTGGGCGTATTGTTCAGATGCATGCCAATAAACGTGAAGAGCTAAAAGAAGTTCGTGCGGGTGATATTGCAGCTTGTATCGGCTTAAAGCAAGTTACAACTGGTGACACGCTATGCGATGAAAAGCAAATCATTACACTTGAGCGTATGGAATTCCCTGAGCCAGTTATCTCAGTTGCTGTTGAGCCAAAATCAAAAGCAGACCAAGAGAAAATGTCAATTGCCTTGGGTAAACTAGCGGCAGAAGATCCATCTTTCAGAGTGCAAACAGATGAAGAGTCAGGTCAAACCATTATTTCAGGTATGGGTGAGCTTCATTTGGATATTATTGTTGATCGTATGAAACGTGAGTTCAAAGTTGAAGCAAACGTAGGTAGCCCACAAGTAGCATATCGCGAAACAATCAAACAAGCGGTTGATGCGGAAGGTAAATTCGTACGTCAATCAGGTGGTCGTGGTCAGTACGGTCACGTATGGGTTAAGCTTGAGCCACAAGAAATGGGCAAAGGCTTTGAGTTCGTTGATCAAATCGTTGGTGGTGTTGTTCCTAGAGAGTACATCGGAGCGGTTGGCAAGGGTATTGAAGAGCAATTACAAAACGGTGTAATCGCTGGCTACCCAATGATCGATGTTAAAGCAACACTTTATGATGGTTCTTACCATGATGTGGATTCATCTGAGATGGCGTTTAAAATCGCAGGTTCTATGGCGGTTAAGTCAGGTGCGCAAAAAGCAACGCCTGTGATCCTTGAGCCTTTGATGAAGGTTGAAGTTGTTACGCCTGAAGAGTACATGGGTGATGTTATCGGTGACTTAAACCGTCGTCGTGGCATGATCTCTGGTATGGATGAAAACCCAAGTGGTAAAGTAGTGAATGCATTGGTGCCATTGGCAGAAATGTTTGGTTATGCAACTAACGTACGTTCAATTTCTCAAGGACGTGCTTCATTCTCTATGGAGTTTGAGAAGTATGCAGAAGTACCAAACAACATTGCAGAAGACATCATTAAAAAGCGTAACTCATAATTAGAAGGTTTGAATAAAATGGCAACAAATATTAGTAACCAACGCATTCGCATCCGCTTGAAAGCGTTTGACCATAAATTAATAGATCTTTCAACAAAAGAGATCGTTGAGACAGCGAAAAGAACTGGCGCACAAGTAAAAGGTCCTATTCCTTTACCAGTACGCAAAGAGCGTTTCACGGTATTGATTTCTCCACACGTTAATAAAGATGCGCGTGATCAATATGAGATAAGAACACATAAGCGTTTGATTGATATCGTTGAGCCAACTGAAAAAACAGTTGATGCATTAATGAAATTGGATCTTGCTGCTGGTGTTGATGTGCAAATTAGCTTAAGCTAAGACATATATTATCTAAGCTGCTTTTAAATAGTGGCAATTATTAAAAGCGACCTAGTGTCGCTTTTTTTATATCTGATATCTAGCCAGTTACATCGGTAATGTATAGCTGATATAGGCACTTAAGCTCGCGCTTGCCGCTACTTTAACATCGTTGCCATCAATGGAGTCGCTAGCACGAATTTTTGCGGTTGAGCCAAATAAATAACTAAACTGTCCACCAATATTAATCCCATTTTGGAATATATAACCCGCGCCAACAACAATGGTTGGTAGAAAATCGGAGTTACTCCTGTCAACATTAGGTGCGAAATAGGCGCCCATATTGGTAATATCTTGATGGACGTAAGTCGCGCCACCCTTAACAAAAACATTAACGCCATTAGTGAATGTATATTTACCGGCGACAAGAAGCGGGATATACCATTGATTAAGCATTGATTTGTCTGAACCATCGGCTTTGAGTGATGCAAGATCATAGCCATAACCAAAGCCAGACTCCAAGCCTAAGCTAATGTGTTGATTTAAAGCAAGATCATAACCGATCATAACACTGCTGATCGGTCCGCCTTCTGTTTTGGTGGTATTGCTAGTAATGCCACTTGAATCATAGCTTGCAGCGGATGCAGCACCGGCTGCGGCACCAATTACAAGTCCTGTTTGGGCGCTTTGGGCAAAAACAGATGTCGATAATAGGCATAATGCTGTAACGCTTAATATTTTTTTCATAGATACTCTCCTGTGGTGAATTACTAAGGATGAGTATAACCTTTAATAAATGATAAATGGAATAAAAAGATGCTACAATAAACACTGCAATATGGGGTGTTGCTAGTATATAATTTTCAACAATTTTAATGCACCAAGTCACATAAAATGTATCAACTTAATTTTTGCGCAGGGCCTGCAAGTTTACCCGAGTCTATTTATCAAACGTTGAGCCAAATGGTTTTAAATTACCAAAATACCGGTTTGTCGCTGTTGTCCTTGTCACATCGTGATCAATTATTTGCTGAGATCAACAATAAGATTAAGCAGCATTTGCGTACTCTTTTGGCGTTGCCTGAAAGTTATGAAATATTATTGATGCCCGCAGGTGCCAGTGCGCAGTTTGCCGCTGTTCCAATGAACCTTAAGCAGAATGGCAGGGCGCTATATATTAATAGTGGTTACTGGGCAAAGGCAGCGATTAAAGAGGCAAAAAAGTTTATTGAAGTCGATACGATTGAAGGTGTGGATAATGCGATTGATCATATTGTGGATGTCTATGATTATATTCATTACACAGAAAATGAAACGATTGATGGCGTGATATGGCAAAAGATACCTGAAACTAATCTGCCGTTGGTTTGTGATATGTCTTCAAGTTTTTTATCAAAACCACTCGATGTGACTAAGTTTGATTTGATTTACGCAGGAGCGCAGAAAAACATTGGCTTGCCAGGGGTGACGGTTGTTTTGATTAAAAAAGCATTGATTGAAAATATCAAGCAAAAGGCGATTCCGGCTGTGTTAAGCTATCAGACAATGCAGCAAGCAGATTCTTTGTATAATACGCCGGATATGTTTGCTTGGGCAGCAATGGAGTTGGTACTTGCTGATTTGATCAAACAAGGCGGATTAGATGTTGTTGCTGAGAAGAATGCTTATAAAGCTGCGCTACTCTATGAAGCAATTGATCAATCAAAGCTCTATAGCAACAAGGTGCCGCTGCATAATCGCTCACCGATGAATATTGTATTTCAACTACCAAGCGATGAATTAACCGCTAAATTTCTGAATTTCGCAGATAGCCAAGGTGTCTATGGTATTGCAGGGCATCGCAGTATCGGTGGTATACGTGTCAGTTTATATAATGCAATTGAGCTTAAGGCTGTAGAGCAGCTTGTTTCAGTAATGCGTAAGTTTGAAACGCTTAACGAGCAAATAAGGTAATACCATGGCGATCAATATGTGACTTAAGCTCAGGGTTGGTTAATTGTGTGTAAATTGATATATCAAACAAATAAGGCAGGAAAAGTGCATCAATAGCTTCTTCAAGTTGGAACAAATCCTTCACTGTTAGATCATCGCCGATAAGTGTTAGATCAATATCAGAGCCAGTGTGATAGTTTCCCTTGGCGCGTGAACCATACAAAATAGCTTTTGTAATCTTTGGCTGCTGACTTATCGCGTGGGTAATCGCAGCAAGCGCTTTATCCGTTAATCCGTAGGGCATGTTGCTACTCTTTTGCTGCCAAGTTTTTTAATGTTTCAGCAAGCTCAGTGAAGCAGCTGATATATTCATTTAGGGTCAATGTAGCAATTTCTTCGACCGTGCTTTCATCATAAGTGTGAGAGGTTAAATTGCGACTTTTAATCATTTGCATCCAAATATCACCATTGTCAATTAAGCCATTGGCAAACGCTTGCCTTGTTGCATCTTTTGATCCGAAAATATCCTCGGTACTGCCGCGATGTTTAAGAAAGTCCTTTAATGTTTTCCAAGCAAGTTCATGAGTGTATTCAAAGGCTTGAATAAGTCCTTGTTTTTCAAGTAATGACAAAGGTCTTTGATGTGCTAGCGTGACGGCACTTTGTAATTGCGAGAGTGCTTTTTGATAGTTGTCAAAGCGTTGCAGCCAGCGAATATCTGTCATTATTATATTCCTCGTTAAGTTGAAAGTGCGCATAAGGGGTATTATAGATTGGTTTCTGAAACAATAGATAGTAGAATTGGGCAAAGACTTGTGTGTATACCGTTCGTAAATCATTTTGCGGTATATAGTGTTTAGGATTTATTTTAGATGTCAAATAAAGTTGAAATTATTACCATTGATGGCCCAAGTGGCGTCGGCAAAGGAACCTTATCACGCCTATTAGCGCAGAAACTTGATTATGCACTGTTGGATAGTGGGGCGATTTACCGCTTGGCAGCACTTCATGTGCTTGATCATGGGATTGATATAAATCATGAGCAGTTGCTGTATGATGAACTGAGCCAATTGAATATTCACTTTACCGTTGAGGGTAATCAAACAAAAGCTTTTTTAGATGGTGTGGATGTCACCGCGCGCATTCGTCAAGAGCAAACAGGGATGATGGCGTCTAAAATTGCCAAGATCTCAATAGTGCGCGATGCATTATTAGCTTGCCAGCAGTCTTTTGCTCAAGGTGTTACAGGCTTGGTTGCCGATGGACGCGATATGGGGACGGTGGTTTTTCCCAACGCAAGACACAAATTCTTCTTAGAAGCGGATAGTAAAATACGTGCGCAAAGGCGTTATGATGAGCTTATCACTAAAGGTCAAAAAGCCGACTTCACAGAGATATTAACGCAACTTGAAGCTCGTGATCATCAGGATCGCAATCGTGAAGTGGCGCCATTGAGACCTGCTGAAGATGCATTGATTATTGATACAGGCTTATTGGATGTTGATGAGGTCTTTGCTAAGGTTTATGCGGCAGTTAAGGTTAAAAATAATAATAAACAGATGGCAGCTGCTATTGATGCCTATCATCAGTTGTTGATAAAAGCCATTGAACAGTTGGGCTATGCGCCTGAGTTTTTAAATGCACCACAAAAGATAGATCAAGCCAATACACGCCTATTGTGTCAAACGCGTAGTTTGTTCTTCCTATTAATATATGGCAAATTAACAAATACACAAGCTGCTAATGCATATGCCTATAAAATATATCAAGTGATGAAATCGCAATATTTCGATGAGCGCAGCAAAGCTTGGATTAAAACGCAAAACTCAAAAGATGATAATGATCTGTATGAGTATGCTTTTGTCTTGTTTTCCTTGTCAGTGCTGTATGGTACGTTTAAAGAGCAAGTGATTAAAGAGGATATTGAATATGTCAATAAGCTGATCACGCAAAAGTTTATTGCAGATGATTTTAAAGCACTCAAAGATCAAAGCGGTATCATTGGACAAAATGCATTAATGCATCTCTTTGAAGCGTATTTAAGTGCCTATCGATACACCGAAGCACCGAGTTTTAAAACGCAAGCTGAGGCGTTATATCGTGAGATTATTAGACTGTTTTTTGATGATGAAAGAAATCTCATGCGCGAATACTCTAAAGAAGATAAAAGTGCACTATTTGAGCCAGGACATAGTTTTGAGTGGAGCAGTTTGATTGTTGAGGCGCAAGCGTTGGGCGTTGATATTGATGCAATGAGTGATCATGTTCGCTTGTATCAAGCGGCGGCTAAAGCTGGTATAAATGATCGTGGGTTTATTAAGCCCAATCTAAATGATACGTCTAAAGATACACAATATCGCATTTGGCCAATGTTGGAGTATGTGCGTTATTTGGCAATGACGGCAAACTATGAGCACTTAGACAATGCCTTGAATATTTTTTCAACGATATTTCTTAAGCATGATTTACCGATTGAATATGTTGATAGTGAAGGTGCTGTAGGCTTTGATGATGTTAAATCAACAACAGGCTATCATTTGATGAACTGTTGGCAGTATATGTTGCGATAAAAAGAGGGTGGATGTATGACAAATAATTATTTTCTTTACTTACATGGCTTTCAAGGCTCACCTAATTCGCCCAAAGCACAAAAGCTTAAAACATGGCTAAATGATCAATTTCCAGAAGCATCGATTGATGCACCTGAGTTACAGATGCAAACAAAAGCTGCACTTGATCTCACTCATAAGCTGCTAGATAACGCAAAGGCGGATAATAAAGTGATTATTGGTAGTTCATTGGGTGGGTATATGGCGCACTTATTGAAGCAAACGCGTGATGATGTTACTAAGGTGATTTTGATTAATCCAGCAGCACGCTTAGATTTAATCGCACAAATGCCTGCGTATAACCATGTGCACGATGAAGCGATGGCATTATTCAATGCAATGCCAAAGCAATTATCCTCATTATCAGATTACCTACTGTTGCTACAAGAAGATGACCAAACGACACCGATAGATTTGGCGCTAGAAGTCTTTAACGGTGCACAGATCGATATCAAATCTGGTCAAGGGCATGCCTATAGTGATATAGAGGTAAGCTTTAATGCAATCAGGAAGTTTCTTACGATCCATTCAACAATGTGTCATGAATAAAATGTCAGAGCCTATATATATTAACGATTTTGCGGTGTTAAATGTGCTAGGCAATAACAAGCAAGAAGTTGCTAAAGCACTGTTGGCGAATGTTTCACCATTAATGCTATATGATAAGCTTTTTAGTGGGCGGCAAACCTATGTTGGCAAGGTGGACTGTCAATTAGATGCATTGCCTAGTCAGTATGAGGCAATTGATTGCCATAATAATCGGATGTTGTTTAAGGCATTTCAAGAAATTAAGCCTGTGTATGATGCGTTAGCAAAGAAAACGGATCGACATAGAATAGGCGTTATTTTGGGCACAAGTACTTCGGGCATTTTAGAGGGTGAGAAGTCATTTACGCATTATATGCAAACAGGAGAAATGCTTGCCAATTTTCATTATCACCAGCAAGAATTTAGCACAATGGCAGAGTTTATTGCTGAGCTTGCTGAGGCTAAAGGCCCTTGTTATGTGATATCAACAGCATGCTCTTCAAGTGGTAAAGCATTTCTCTCGGCAAAGCGTTTAATCAATTCAGGCATTTGTGATATCTGTATTGTTGGCGGGGCGGATAGCTTATCTGAATTGCCGCTTAATGGTTTTGATGCGTTAGACTCAGTGACGAAAAGCATTTGCCAGCCCTTTGGGCAAGATCGTGATGGCATTAATATTGGTGAGGGTGCCACGTTATTTGTGTTAAGTAAAACCCCAGCAGATTTGGCACTTTTAGGCGGTGGAGAAACCTCAGATGCTTACCATATTACCTCGCCAGACCCTGAAGGGGAAGGCGCAAAACAGGCAATGTTAAATGCACTAAAAGATGCCAATCTTAACCCAGATGATATTGCCTATGTCAATGCGCATGGTACGGCAACGCCAAAAAATGATCAGATGGAGAGTAAAGCTATTTTTGAAGTATTTGGTGAAAGAGTATTATGTAGTTCGACAAAACCGCTAACTGGGCATACATTAGGTGCGGCAAGTGCCACGGAATTAGCACTTTGTGCGCTATTGTTATCCGAAGAGCACAACCCAGACCATAGATTGCCTGCGCAAATCAGCACGGCTGAGTTGGATCGTGAGTTACCAGAAATTCAATTAACCAATGAAGAGAGTGTTTGGGAGAAACCTTGTTTGTTAAGTAACTCATTTGCATTTGGTGGTAATAATGTCAGCTTGATTATCGCTAGAGCTAACAAAGGAAGCTAGGTTTATGCATGATTTAAATGAAATTATTCCACAATCACCACCGATGCAGTTGATTGATTCATTGCAAGAGGTTAATCAAGAAAAGGCGGTTTGTCTTGCCAGAATTACGCCCGAGCATATTTTTTATGATGCTGAGATTAGTGGTGTATATGCTTGGGTGGGTATTGAGATGATGGCGCAAGCCTCGGCTGTATTGGCTTATTTCCAAGGGGATGAAAGTGATCACGCACCAAGGCGTGGGTTTATGATCAGTGTGCGTAATTTCAAAACGACACGTACAAGCTTTGATAAAGGCGATGTATTAACGATTGTGGCGCATAAAGAGCTTATAAGTGATCCATTGGGGGTGTTTATGTGTGAAATTCATCATCATGATCAATGTGTTGTACAAGCAAAATTTAGCGCCTATCAGCCAAGTGATGAAGCGTTCACAGAAATTATTCAGGGGAAAGTATTTTGAGTAAAAGAGCATTAGTGACAGGAGCAAGCAAAGGTATTGGGCAAGGGGCTGCAATCATGTTGGCGCAATCTGGCTTTGAGGTGGTGGTGCATTATCACAGCGATGTTGAAGGAGCTAATCAAACAAAGCATGTTATTGAAGAAAATGGTGGTAAGGCATCACTGGTTCAATTTGACCTACAAGATAGAGCGGCGTGTCATGAAAAGTTAAACACTGAAATTGCGCAAAATGGTGCATTTTATGCAGTTGTGAATAATGCAGGAGTTTGTCAGGATGCGCCGTTTCCAGCAATGGAAGATGAAATGTGGGATCGCGTGATCCAAACCAATTTAGATGGCTTTTATAATGTGCTTAAGCCTTGTGTGATGCCGATGATTCAGCTAAGAAAAGGTGGGCGAATTGTCACATTAGCCTCTGTTTCAGGAGTTGCAGGCAATAAAGGTCAGGTCAATTACAGTGCGGCAAAATCAGGTATTATTGGCGCGACAAAAGCCTTGGCACTGGAGCTTGCCAAACGTAAAATTACCGTTAATTGCGTAGCGCCTGGCTTAATTGAAACAGATATGATTAAAGATTTAGAGTATAAAGACGAGATCGAAAAGCATATTCCGATGCGTCGGGCAGGTAAGATTGAAGAAGTTGCCTCAGTGATTAATTTCTTATGCTCTGATTCAGCAAGTTACATCACACGTCAAGTCATATCAGTTAATGGTGGCTTGATATGAATAAGCGTGTTGTTATTACTGGAATGGCTGGTATTACTGCATTAGGCAATGATTGGCATACGATCAAACTGGCACTGCTTCAAGGCAAAACAGCTACAAAGAGAATTAACGCGTGGCAAGAAATCAAAGGCTTACATACCAATTTGGGCGCACCGATTACAGATTTTAACATGCCAGTACACTACACCCGTAAGCAAACTCGCTCAATGGGGCGTGTTGCTCAGCTAGCAACTGTTGCCAGTGAGAATGCCTTAAAAGATGCGGCAATTTTTGATCATAAAGCATTACTTGAAAGTGGCGATGTTGGTGTTGCTTTTGGCTCATGCTCGGGTAGTACACAAGCTTTGTGTGATCTGATTAAAATTGAGACTGAAAAAACCGTGCAAAATGTCAGTGCGACGACTTATGTGAAGTCAATGAGCCATACTTGTGCGGTTAATATTGCGCTTATTTTTGGTTTAACGGGGCGTGTGATCCCGACATCAAGTGCATGCACCTCAAGCTCACAAGCAATAGGCTATGCCTATGAGGCCATTAAGCATGGTTATCAAAAAGTCATGTTAGCAGGGGGTGCCGAGGAGTTATGCCCAAGTCAAGTGACGATTTTTGATACTTTGTTTGCCACAAGTCAGCAAAATGATAAACCGCATATGACACCCAGACCTTTCGATCAAGCACGTGATGGCTTAGTGATTGGTGAAGGCGCATGTACGTTAATCTTAGAGGAGTATGAGCACGCTAAAGCACGAGATGCTAAGATTTATGCCGAGGTCATTGGCTTTGGCACAAACTGTGACGCAAGACATATCACTCAACCTACGGCACAAAAAATGGTTGAAGCCTTGAAGCTTGCGATAACAGATGCCAAGGTTAATGCCGATGATATCGGTTATATTTGCGCGCATGGTACGGCAACTGATCGCGGTGATATTGCTGAAAGTGAGGCGACTTTTACCTTGTTTGGTGATAAAACGCCTGTCAGTTCATTAAAGGGTAATTTTGGTCATACATTAGGTGCTTGTGGCGCACTTGAGTCATGGTTGTCGATTATGATGATGAAAGAGGGCGAATTTATGCCAACAGCAAATTTGCAAAGGGTAGATGCGTCTTGCGCCGATCTTAACTACATTATTGAGAATCCCAAAAAGCTTAAAACAAACATCGTTATGAGTAATAATTTTGCTTTTGGTGGTATTAATACCTCGTTGATTTTTAAGGATTATCACAGTGAGTAAACCATTGCTTTTTAACAAAATGTGTGCGTTAGGCAATGACTTTGTTGTTATTGATGAGCGCAAAAAACCACGTAACTGGCAAGCGCGTCAAGTGCAGCAAATCTGTCATCGACGTTTTGGCGTCGGTGCCGATCAGCTATTGTTGATTAGAAAATCTGGCAAAGCCGATGCCAGTATGCATATTTATAACCAAGATGGCTCTAAAGCTAAGCAATGTGGTAATGGCTTGCGTGCAGTGGCAAGTTTACTGCTTGCGGAAAAAGCAAGCGAAGAAGTAAATATTGAGGTCGGAGGTTATGTTCATCGTTGTTGCCTGGTCGCGCATGATTGGATTGAGGTGGCTTTTCCTTTACCTGTAGTTAATGAGAGCCAAAAAAAACTGATGGGTGATTCGGGCTTTGATCACGCACTAGAGGTTGATGTGGGTAATCCACACTTGGTATTGTTTCGCTCGCAGCATACTGAGTTAATAGATTTTGATGACCTTGGTAGAGTGTTGCAAACACAATACGCTGGCGGTATTAATGTACATGCATTAAACCAGTTATCCAAAGATCGTATTTACTTAGATCATTGGGAGCGCGGCACGGGAATAACACCCTCTTGTGGTAGTGGCAGTATTGCCAGTGTGTATGCTGGTGTCTCACTGGGGCTTTTGAAGCCTAAAGTCGTAGTGGAAAATGCCATCAGTAACTTAACCGTTGAATGCACGCCGGAAGAGGTACGACTAAGTGGTGTGGTTAGATTGATTTTTAATGGTCAAATAGAAGTAGCATAATGATAAATATAAGAGAAATCCCTTTTAGAACAACGATCTCAGGCTTAACGCATAGCATGAGTGTGATTGAATATAAACATCCAAAAGCCAAAGCGAATATCTATATGCAAGCAGCACTACATGCGGCTGAGAGCAATGGTATTGCATTGATTTATCTATTGCGTAAGTATCTAGAAACGCATGATTTTCCATACAATGTCACATTGGTGCCGTTTGCCAATCCGTTTGCCATGGATGTTAAAGTCGGTGAGTATACCTATGGACGTTTTGATGCTAAAACTGGTGAAAACTGGAATCGTGGATTTAAAAACTTGCTTACGGCACATGCTGGTTTAGAAAAGATTGATCTTGATGCGTTTGTTGAAAAGTATCAAAATCAAGGCTTTGATACACTATGTCAGCGGTTTTCAGAGCTTCTTAGAGCGCGCTTGGCTGTGAGTCTGCAAAATGACATAGCACCTCATGAGAAGCTTGCTAACATTCTGCATGATTTGGCATTAGCTGCTGATTTTAGTTTTGATTTACATTGTGATTCAATCTCAACACCTTATATTTATGCGCCAAGTTATTTGCATTCAGCGCGTTTAAAACACTTTAATAGTAATGCGTTTATTTTGACGCCAAATGAGCCTAGTGGTTGTTTTAATCAAGCTATTTTTTACCCGTGGTGGCAATTAACTGAGTGTTGGAATCGCATTACAGGAGATAATAAAACACCACCAAAACATGCATTTACCTATGAGATGGGCAGTAAGGAAAGTTTTGATCTAAAGAATGCTAAGCACTTATTGGAAGGTATTGTTGAGTATATTAATAATCCAGTCAATGTAAAAAATACCGATAAAAAATATGCTTGTTATGAGCAGGATTTCTCACGTGTTAGAGCCCCTATTGGTGGCATGGTTGATTATCAGGATAATTTATTAGGTACACTACAAAACCCGAATATACCATTGGCAACGATTTATGATAAAAATAGTATTCTAGGTATTAGTAAGTCACAGGCTTTAAGTGTGCCGCATGAGGCTTTATTACTAACGCGCACTTCGTCGGCAACGGTGCATGAAGGCGATGAGGTATTAAAAGTGATGGCGAATTGTTTTAATATTTAAGTGTTTGAAACTTATGCCTGAGCATATCAACCACCCAAGATATCCTGTTAGTGCTGCAAGAATATGCCGCTTAGCGGTGAATAATCAGTATAAGGGAACAGGTATTGGTGCTTATTTGCTAAAAGATGCTTTGCTTAAAATTGTGGCAGCAGCGCAAATTATGGGCGTATTTGCTGTTATTGTCGACGCCAAGAGTGACGAGGAAAAGCGTTTTATAAAAATTATGGCTTTATTGAATTGACAGGACAGTTGTTGCAGTTGATATTGCCTGTGGCAACAATTGAAAAAGCAGTACAAGAAAATCTGTAAAATAACTGCCTGTGGGTATATACCCATCGTAAATCATTTTAGGGTGTTCAGTGTCGAGGAAGTTTTTGATGTGTTTGGGCAGTTGAACTGTAGGTAATAGTGAGGGCTATTAGCAAAATTCAACTGCTCAAAAGCGCGATAAATTCAATGGCAAAAATACTGTAAAATGGTTTGTGCTGGGTATATAATCGAGCTTTCAAAATTATCATAATGAGTTTTAGATAATGACAGCTACGGCGAACCACACTGCTATTTTAGAGAATTACTTAACCGATTTATTTGTACAAGCCTTTGATGTTTTAGGTTTTGATAGTCGTTTTGCCAAAGTTCAATTATCAGCACGCCCCGAGCTTGGGCAGTTTCAATGTAATGGTGCGATGCCTTTGGCTAAAATTCTTAAGAAAGCACCGATTCAAATTGCTAATGATATTGTAACACAAGTTCACAGTGATAAGGTGTTTAGTGATGTGAATGCAGTGATGCCAGGATTTATCAATATCACCTTAAGTGATGATTTCTTGGCAAGCTGGTCAAACAGTATGCTTAGGGATGCACGTCTAGGTTGCCCTAAAACCACTAATCCATTAAAAGTGATGATGGACTTTGGCGGTCCTAACGTCGCTAAGCCATTGCATGTTGGACATATTCGTTCACCGTTAATTGGAGACTGTTTACAGCGCGTTTACCGCTTTTATGGTGATGAGGTGTTAAGTGATGTGCATTTAGGGGATTGGGGCACACAGATGGGGATGTTGATTGAAGAAATTCGCAAAATGTATCCTGATTTGCCGTATTTTAATGAGCATTACACTGGAGAATACCCTAAGGAATCACCTGTGACAGTGGATGAGTTATCTGAGATTTATCCACGGGCTTCAGGACGTTGCAAAGAAGATGCTAATGAGATGGAAAAAGCACGTATAGCAACGGCTGAACTGCAAAAAGGGCGTCGCGGCTATCGCGCGCTGTGGCAACACTTCGTTGATGTATCGATTGCTGAGCTTAAAAAAGATTATGGCGATCTTGGAATCTATTTTGATCTATGGAAAGGTGAGAGTGATGTTCAACCAATCATTGATCAAATGGTTGCGGATTGTTTAAAGCAAAAAGTTGCTGAAAATAGTCAAGGTGCAATTATTATTCCTGTGGCTGAAAATGAAGATGACAAAACGCCACCATTGATTTTGGTGAAGTCTGATGGTGCGGTAATGTATGGCACAACCGATTTGGCAACGATTTTAGAGCGAGTCCAGGACTATCAGGCGCAAAAAATTATTTATGTGGTTGATAAACGTCAGAGTCTACACTTTAAACAAGTATTCGCAGCAGCTAAAAAGTCAAGCATTGCACCAGAGACTGAGCTTGTGCATATTGGTTTTGGTACGCTAAATGGCAAAGATGGCAAGCCATTTAAAACACGCTCAGGTGGTGTGATGCGTTTAAGTACTTTAATTGATGAAGCGAAATCACGTGCCAGTTTGCGTGAGCAAGAAGGTTTAACTGAAGCTGAAAAGGCAGATATCATTGAGAAAGTGGCATTGGCTACGGTTAAGTTTGCTGATTTGGCGAATATTTATACGTCAGACTATGTTTTTGATCTAGACAAATTCTCGCAATATGAGGGTAAAACAGGCCCTTACTTGCTGTATTCGGCGGTACGTATTAAATCGATTTTGCGCAAGCTTGGTCGCAATTTGGAAAATGTAAGTACTGATATTGCTAAGGCAAGTAATGATGCTGAGCGTAATTTACAATTGAAATTAACTGAATTACCGCAAGTGTTACAAAAAACGTATGATAAATGTGAGCCGCATCATTTATGTGAATATGCTTATCAAGTTGCTGTGCAGTTTAATAAATTCTATGCTGAATCACCGATCGCTAATGAACAAAATCATGCATTGAAAGAGGCAAGAATCGCTTTATGTCAGTTAACTTTGAAGCAAATAATTTTTGTTCTAGGACTACTTGGGATAGAAGTGCCTGAAAGAATGTAGACTATAAATCGTCTTAACGTTAGACTGTTTAGATCTTTGAAATCATCAATTACTTTTTATGTTAAAACAAAGCCTACAAGCTTATCGTCAAACCATTTTAGACCTGCCCGCTGAGAATTTTTTACGCAACCTGCAAATTATTGAGCAAGATGGCGTGGCTACTATTTCGCTGCGTCTGGGGTTTTTTCTCAATGCTAGTCAAATAGATCGTGTCATTGCGCAGTTAAGTGATTATTTATATGCCCAGAATATTACACAAGCTTTTGAATTTAGTGTGTTATGTAATGTGACTACGCATAAAGTACAGCCTGGTTTAAAGCCGATTAAAGGTATCAAAAATATTATTGCGATTGCGTCAGGCAAAGGTGGCGTGGGCAAATCGACAACAACGGCAAACCTTGCAATCTCATTGCAGAAAATGGGTGCCAAGGTTGGTATTTTAGATGCGGATATTTATGGACCAAGTCAACCGCTCATTATGGGTAGCTATGATAATCCCAAGACCAATGATAAAAAGAAAATTGAGCCACTATTGCGCCATGGTATTAAGATGATCTCAGTGGGCAATTTAATCGATCAGAATTCAGCAATTATTTGGCGAGGTCCGATGGTGTCAGGCGCTTTAATGCAGTTGTTAAATGATACTAACTGGGGTGAGCTTGATTATTTGTTGATTGATTTGCCACCTGGAACAGGCGATATTCAGTTAACGATGACAAAGAAGATTCCATTAACAGCGGCAGTCACAGTAACAACACCGCAAGATTTATCTTTAATTGACGCCAAACGCGCCATTGCGATGTTTAATAAGCTTGATATTCATGTCGCCGGTATTGTTGAGAATATGAGTGTGCATATTTGTCAAAATTGCGGTACCGAGTCAGCAATTTTTGGCGCGCATGGCGCTGAGTCATTAGCGTCACAGTTCGATTTGCCATTTTTAGGTGCTTTGCCATTGGATATATCTATTCGAGAAGATGCCGATAAGGGGCAGCCAACAGCAAATAAAGATAATAAAATTGCTGGAGTGTATGAGCGAATTGCGTTGAAAATTGCGGCTAATCTTGCAACATTGCCAAAAGCGATGATGATCAATATGCCGAGTGTCAAAGTTGAGTTTAGTGATAAGAGTAAAAATAATGAAAATAATGAAAATAAGTAAGGAGTAAAAAATGTCCATCAAATCAGACAAGTGGATTAAAAAAATGGCGATGGAGCAGGAGATGATTGCCCCATTTGAAGCCGGACAAGTACGTCATAATGAAGAAGGCAAGATCGTATCATTTGGTACATCAAGCTATGGTTATGATGTCAGATGCGCGAATGAATTTAAGATCTTTACCAATATCAATTCAACGATTGTTGATCCTAAAGACTTTGATCATAACAACTTTATCGATTTTGTCGGTGATGTTTGTATTATTCCACCGAATTCCTTTGCTTTAGCACGTACGGTTGAGTACTTTAAAATTCCGCGTGACACATTGGTTGTGTGTTTAGGTAAATCGACTTACGCGCGTTGCGGCATTATTGTCAACGTCACCCCTTTAGAACCAGAATGGGAAGGGCATGTCACACTTGAGTTTTCAAACACAACACCATTGCCTGCTAAGATTTATGCTAATGAAGGGGTTGCGCAAATGCTATTTTATCAATCTGATGAAGTATGTGAGACATCTTATAAAGATCGTGGTGGTAAATACCAAGGGCAGAGAGGTGTGACGCTACCGCGCACATAAACAACCAAACAGGGCAGTCGCATTACATCTATGGCTATCCAATTATCCGCGCTGCAAATAACTGCACTTAAAGTCATAAATAAAATGTCTGCCAGCTTATGTTTCTTGCATCTAGTAACTCTCGGATCTTTTACAGACTTAAAGTGTGTGAAAATTGATGAAGTTGCTGTTTTTCTGTCATTGTCGAACTTTATTTTCAGAATCTTTCACAAAATTCACCAAAAATCAATAACTTTTAAATGCGATTGCCCTGGTATTTAAACACCAATTTATTGTTTTTGATTGTCAATTCAGCGCGACCGCCATTAGCAAGCTTGCCAAAGAGAATTTCTTCAGCTAATGGTTTTTTAATGGATTCTTGGATTAAGCGCGCCATTGGTCTGGCGCCCATCTTCTCATCGTAACCATGCTCTGCTAACCAATCTTTAGCTTTATCATCAACCTCAAGTGAGACACCACGTTGATCAAGTTGTCCTTGAAGTTGAGCCAAGAATTTATCAACCACAGAAGTAACATCCTCTTTAGAAAGTCGAGCAAATTGAATCACAGCATCCAAGCGATTTCTAAACTCAGGTGTGAAGACACGCTTAAGCGCATCCATACTATCAGGTGCGCTATCTTGTTTGGCAAAGCCAATTGAATTTTTCTGTGACTCAAAAGCACCAGCATTTGTTGTCATAATCAAAATGATATTTCTAAAGTCAGCCTTGCGCCCATTGTTATCCGTTAATGTCCCGTGATCCATAACCTGTAGTAACAAGTTATAAACATCAGGATGTGCTTTTTCAATCTCATCTAAGAGTACAACGGCATAAGGATGTTTAGTTACGGCTTCGGTTAACAGTCCGCCTTCTTCATAACCAACATAACCAGGAGGAGAACCAATCAGACGCGATACAGTGTGTCTTTCCATATATTCAGACATATCAAAGCGTAAAAGTTCAACGCCGAGTAAGTTAGCAAGTTGTTGTGTTACTTCTGTTTTACCAACACCAGTGGGGCCTGCAAACAAGAATGACCCCCAAGGCTTATTGGGGTCTCTTAAACCAGCTCGGGCTAGTTTGATTGTATCAACCATCGCTTCAATGGCTTTATCTTGTCCATAAACAAGCATCTTAAGATCTTTGCCAAGATTTGCCATCGAGCTTTTATCCGAAGCTGAAACCGTTTTAGCAGGGATTCGCGCCAGGCGTGCAATCATGTTTTCAACATCAGTAACATTGATGAGTTTCTTTTTCTTAGCATTAACACTTGTGCGTTGATAAGCGCCCAGCTCATCAATAACATCAATGGCTTTATCAGGTAAAAAGCGCTCAGTAATATACTTAGCTGATAGCTCAGCGGCAGCTTGTAATGCAGGTAATGTATATTTGATATTATGATGATCTTCAAAGTAAGGTTTTAGTCCCTTTAATATCTCAAATGTTTGTTCAATTGTTGGCTCTTCGACATCGACTTTTTGGAAACGTCTGGCAAGTGCATGATCTTTTTCAAAAATTGTACGATATTCTTGATAAGTCGTTGAACCCACACATTTCAAATCACCTGAAGCAAGGGCGGGTTTAATTAAGTTTGATGCATCCATGACACCTCCTGATGCGGCTCCGGCACCCACGATAGTATGTATTTCATCAATAAATAAAATCGCACCTTCTTCTTCTTGAAGTTGCTTTAACACTTCTTTAAAGCGTTTCTCAAAATCACCACGATATTTAGTGCCAGCAAGTAATGTGCCCATATCTAGGGAGTAGATAACGCCATTAGCTAAAACATCAGGCACTTGCTTATCAACAATTTTTTTAGCTAAGCCTTCAGCAATAGCCGTCTTACCAACACCAGCCTCACCAACAAGTAGGGGATTGTTTTTACGACGGCGACATAACACTTGAGTGACACGTTCAACTTCATAATCACGACCAATTAAGCGGTCAATTTTACCATCTTTGGCGCGTTGGTTAAGATTAACTGCGTATAGCTCAAGTGGTGTTTTCTCTTTTTGCTCCTCAGTTGGGGCATTGGAAATAGTTTGCTGAGTGCTTTGACTGGTATTGTTATTGTTTGAAACACCATGTGAAAGATAATTAACCACATCTAAGCGTGTAACATTTTGTTGCTTAAGAAAGCTTACTGCTTGACTATCTTGTTCACTGAAAATGGCAACCAATACATTGGACCCTTGCACTTCACCACGTCCTGAAGATTGCACATGAAAAACGGCACGTTGCAAAACACGCTGAAAGCCAAGTGTTGGCTGAGTGTCTTTGCCGTCTTCTGTGATCTTTGGTGTAGACTGATCGATAAATGTGTTTAAAACATTTTTAAGCTCAGGAAGGTTCGCTCCACACGCTTTTAATACTTTCTTGGCATCAGCATTATCGACCAACGCACTTAACAAGTGCTCAACAGTTAAATATTCATGTTTTAGGTCTCTTGCATGCTGAAATGCTTGATTTAATGTTTGTTCTAGTTCCTTACTTAGCATACGACACCTGCGATAGTTTTGTAATCCTTACGTTTTATAATAGACGAATTGCAGGCACAAAAAAACTCGAAACTACTAAATCGAGTTGTTTTTAAGAAAAAAATTAATCAGGACGAATAAATGCGTTATGCCTTACTCGTGATAAGCATCAGTGGATGTCCAGCTTTTTGTGCAATTTCCATTGCTTTGCAAGCCATTGTTTCAGCTAAGTCCTTAGCGTATCTGCCACAAAGTGCTCGGCCTTTGTAGTGGGCTTCCATTGTGACCTTCTCAGCCTTTTGAGCATGGAGTTTAAAAATGCTTTGCATTAGTTCAAGAACAAATTCCATGGGTGTAAAATCATCATTGAGAACATAGACGTTGCGCATCAGCGCATCACTTTGCTCAGTCATTGGCTGTTGAAAGGCGGTTTTTGTATGTTGAGTTAGTTCAATATCAAGATCTAACATGGTTAACTCCTTATGTTCAACAAAATCACCTGATTTGCATGTTGATGGATGGGTTAAATTTATCTTTACTCAATTGTTTCTTATAATTTGTTTGCTATGCAATCAAGTGGGCTCTCGGATCAAAACGCAAAAAGAGCTGATCGCGTTTTAACCGCTGGCAGTATTACAGCAAAAAGTTTTTGAAAATGCAAGTGAATCTCTGGTTAATGTGCAACCAATTTTCATGGTGATGTGTAAAGACTTATCTTTAGGTGGTTTTGATATCTAATTATAAATATTCAAAGATGTTGCATTGTGTCATTTAGAGAATTCACCAAAATAAGTTGCATCAGCTAGCACCTCTCCCACAAGGGGAGAGGTCGTGCAGCTTAAGCTGCACGGGTGAGGGGTAAAACGCAACTTATTCTTGATGCATTACTTACTGGCTAACCAATCACGAACCGGTAGGAAATCGGTATAGAGTTTCTCCTCTTTGGAATCTGCTTGTGGGTGATAGTTATAAACCCACTTCACTAAAGGAGGTAACGACATCAAAATAGATTCAGTGCGTCCTGAAGATTGCAAACCAAAATGAGTGCCGCGATCAATCACAAGATTAAATTCAGCATAGCGTCCACGACGATAAAGCTGAAATTCTCGTTCACGTTCACCATAGACAGTATCTTTGCGCTTATCCAAAATCGGTGCATAGGCTTTGATATAATGGTTTCCCACCGATTGGGTAAATAAGAAGCATTTTTCAAAATCCCAATCATTTAAATAATCAAAGAATAGCCCACCAATGCCACGGCATTCCTGTCTATGTGGTAAATAAAAGTACTCATCACATTGTTTTTTGTATTTGGCATAGGTGTCATCACCAAAATCTTTACAAGACTTATATGCCATGGTATGCCAGTGGATACAGTCTTCTTCAAATCCGTAAAAAGGAGTTAAGTCAAAACCGCCACCAAACCACCAAAAAGGTGTTTGACCTTCTTTCTCAGCAATAAAAAAACGTACATTCATGTGTGAGGTTGGTGCGTAAGGATTTTGTGGGTGGATAACTAATGATACCCCCATTGCTTGAAATGAAAATCCTGTCAACTTAGGCTTCATTGCTAAAATAGCTTTAGGTAGTTCACTACCTTCAATATGTGAGAAGTTTACCCCACCTTTTTCAATGACATTGCCATTTTCTAATACGCGGGTGCGCCCGCCACCTTGACCATTTTGATATTGCCAATTATCTTCCTGAAAACGCTTACCATCAATTTTTTCTAGTTTGGCACAAATATCATCTTGTAATGCCAATAGATAGTTTTTTACGCGTGTAATGTCGTCTGTTGTTACCATGATTTGATCTCACTTTGATATTGTTGTTCAATATATTTTCTCAATTTAACCAGTTGTCCATGAAAGAAATGTCCAACGTGATTTAATCGAATAAATGTCGCATCCACTGTGGTTTTTTGGATGAAAAATTCACTGACTGCCGTGTAACTTACCACTTCATCATCAATACCTTGGATAAGGCACCACGGCATTTTAAGCTCAGGCTGCTCCTCTAGTGGGAAGTTAACAATCGCAGGTGCAATGGTTAATAAAGAGTTAATGCTATTCTCATAATGTGCTGCTGCCTTATAAGCAACAGATCCGCCAAAAGAAAAGCCAGCAAGGATGATTTGCTGATTGGGTTTTCTTTCAAGGACATTATTAATCACAGATAATGTGTCTTTAAGCTCACCGATACCATCAGCATACTCACCTTGACTTTGTCCAATACCACGGTAGTTAAAACGTACAGCCTCAATGCCAAGGTTGTTAAATGCTTTGGCAATAGTGGTGATGACTTTATTATTCATGGTGCCTTGAAATAAAGGGTGTGGGTGGCAAATAACTGCAGTTACTGTGGGATGTAAGTTCTCTTTAGGTGTGTCAACGACTGTTTCAATAACACCGGACTCACCTTGAATAAAGAATTGTTGCATACTGGGTATGGTGTTTAAAAATGATTATATTACGCTTGATTTTAACAAAGCATGTATACCCATCACAAACCATTTTACAAAATTTCTTGCTTTGCACTTCCCGTGCTTGTACCAAGTTGAATTTTGGCGATAGCGAATGCGTTAAGAAACAATGAAAAGTTTCATTGTTTTAGCAAATGAGCGCCCAAAGACTCCGTTAAGAGCAGCTATTACCTGCAATCCAACTTGTCAAAACCTCCACGAATTGCCTTGCAATTAAACACCGCAAAATGATTTACGATGGGTATATCAAAGTGCTAAGGCTATTAGCAAAGGTTTTTAGGCTATGACCATGTTCTTGCTCACTTTGACTTTGTAAGCGTTGGCTGAGCGTAAGTCGAAGCCTCTATGCAATGTGATTTTCCCAAGCTTACCACACTTCGACTAATGCTCAGTGCTCCGCTTCGACTAATGCTCAGTGCACCGCTTCGACTTAGGCTCAGGGTGCGGTGAGCACTTGTGGGTAAATATTTAGTCTTAGCCGATTTTGATCTCTTTTGTTGTGATAAAGCATGCACCACTGGCAACAGTGTGTGTTTAACTCTACAATGTGGTTTATATCTGATTGACATGGAGTTTCAATGTCCGCTGAAATAAGACTAAACAGTAATCTGTTAATGGCATTAAGTGATATCGAGCGCTATATTCCTCCTATGAATATAAATACACAAATGTTGCCAAAAGAATATGCTCAAGTCCTTGTTACTGGCGCAAATGGTTACCTTGGTGTGCATTTGATTGATGAGCTGATGAGACATACCAAGGCAGTGATGCATTGTGCGATTCGTGGTGATTCATACTTAGATGCGAAAGCAAAGCTTGATGCTAATCTTAAGCGTTATGGATTTGATGCACATATCGATCATCCACGGCTTAAGATTGTTATCGTTAATCTGACTGAAACCAAGCTTGGCTTAAGTGATCAAGGTTGGAAATCATTGAGTGAACAGCTTGATGCGATTTATCACAATGGTGCGTATGTTCACCATTTACAAAGCTATGAACGTATGGCGCCAACCAATGTTGGCAGCACGGCTGAAATTGTTAAGTTAGCTTGTCATATTAAGCCAAAGCGTATTCATTTTATCTCAACAAAATACGCAGCGGTTAATTGTGTCTCAACCATTGCGCGTGAAGGCATGCCACCAGTCGCACCCATTCACCCTGATATTAGCTTTGGCTATACCGTCACTAAATGGGCAGCGGAATGGTTGCTGTGGAAGGCGCAAGAACATGGTGTTGCAGTTGATATTTATCGCTTAGGGCAAATTACAGGGCAATCAACTACCGCAAAAAGCAATTATGAAAAAAATAATTTAACGCGCTTTATTCTAGGCTGTATTGAGATGGGGATCGCACCTGATCTACACTCGCAACATGAGATGATTCCGGTGGATCAAGTTGCACAAAGTGTTATCGCTTTATCACAATTGCCGTATACACAAGCTAATGGTTGGAATATTGTTAATAACGTACAAATAACCCATGCGGATATCTTTGGCATTATCAATAATTTAGGTCATCCAGTTGAGATTATTGCTTCAGATCAATGGCGCAGTAAGTTAAGAGAAATTGCTGAAAGTAACCCACTTTTTCCATTGATCGATTACTATGATAATGAGGAAACAATCCCTTTTATTACCACAGAAAATAGCAAAACGATGAGTGCTTTAAAGCGCTTGGGTGTTAATATTGCCGAGGATTATCATGCGTTGTTTGCAAGGTATTTAGATTATTGGCATTCATTAGAGTTCTCGAGTTTAAGACGTTAATATCTATTTTAAGTAGCTATGTGATGAATCAAGCATAAGTTGCATCCGCTAGACGGTTGAAGGGGTGCTCAAGCTTGCGAGGCGGAGTGTTGAATAAAAAATTATATAGACTTAGTTAGATAAATAAATGAACTACAGGTAATGATATGTTTCAAGGCGATTTTTCATTAGTACAATTAGCGTCATTTTTGGCAGTTGCTAAGCATATGAGTTTTACTAAGGCGGCTGATGCTTTGGGGATTACGAAATCTGCAATTAGCCAGAATATTAAACAATTAGAGTCATTAGCAAAGGCCGATTTGCTGATACGCACAACACGCAAGGTTGAGCTCACACGAGAAGGTCATAAGCTATTGATGCAATGTCAGCGCTTAGAAAGTGAATGGTTTGGCATTGGGCAGTTGATTAATAGCTTTGATGAGCACCCAGAAGGCGTGCTGTGCATTAGTAGTAATTACTATTTCGTTGAGGAAAGTTTGGCTCCCATTATTAAACGTTATTTACAGTTATATCCAAGTATGGAAGTTAAACTGACTGTTGAGGAGCGTATGCCTGAGTTATATCAGGAAAACATCGATATTGTATTTGGGGTTAACTGGACGCCACCGGATGATGTGGTTGCTTATCGCTTAAGTAGTACTGATTATGTTTTGTGCGCTTCACCTGAGTACTTACAGCATAAGAGAGTACCAAAAAACATCACGCAATTGGGAGCACATGATGTTATAGCGCACAGTGGGCGTGATGCGATCATATTGGGTGATCCACAATTAAACGCACAGTGCCAGTCGCGCTTAAGTGTTAATAGCATTAGTTGTATGAAACGCTTTGCCATAGATGGGTTAGGTATTATCCAAGCGCATCGTTATATGCTCGCCGATGAGCTAAAAAGTGGTGCTTTAGTTGAGATCAAAATGCCAGATTTTACGTCACCTCAGGTCAATATCAATATGTACTATCAAAAGCAGCAGTATGTTCAGCCAAAGATTAAAACCTTTGTTGAACTGGTTAAAGAAATGATTTTAGTTAAAATTAAGTGATATACCGGTCACTATAATACCCCCAGGGTCACCTCATTAAAATTTATCCCTTAAAATTTCGTCTAGAAACACGGGGTTCCAACCTGCCATTTTTCTCATTACTTTAAGGCTTTTCCTTTTGTGTTCAGGCTTTTTTGCTTTAAGACTTTTAACAGATTCTGTTTTTAAAAGTACTATCACAGCGAAAATACGACTTTCGCCAAGAAAATCACTTAACGATTTGTTTTAAGTAGCGCATAATGTAGAGCGTTTTTAATCGAAAAAGCAAAAAGCACTAAATATATGGCAAGGAAATATTTTGGCACCGATGGTGTGCGCGGGAAAGTAGGTGTTAATCCGATCACACCTGAGTTTGCAATGAAGATGGGTAACGCGGTAGGGCAGGCACTTCGTGAAAAAGGTTTGCCCCTTGTTGTCGTGATTGGTCAGGACACTAGACGCTCCTCAGATATGTTAAAGGCAGGATTTATTGCAGGCATTACTGCGGTTGGTGTCAATGTGATTAATTTAGGCATGGTGCCGACACCCGTTGTCGCCTTTATGGTGCCAATTTTTAAAGCTGGAGCTGGAGTGGTTTTAAGTGCGTCACACAACCCGTTTTATGATAATGGAATTAAATTGTTTTCGCCTGAAGGACATAAGCTTCCGGATGATGTTGAATATCAGATTGAGCGCTATATTGATGAAGAATTTTACTATCAACCAGAAGGTGAGTTTGGTGAGATCTATAGCCAGATCAATGAAGTTGAGCCTTATATTAAGCATTGTTTGGCATCATTTGCAGATCAGATTGATTTGAGTGACAAAAAAATCATTGTTGATTGTGCTAATGGCGCGCTGTTTCGTGTTGCCAAAGAAGTTTTTTCGCGCTTGAATTTGAACACTGTTAACATTGCATCAAGTCCGGATGGTTTAAATATTAATGAAAATTGTGGTGCGGTACATCTTGATGCATTAAAAACTGCTGTTATCAATCAAAACGCTGATTTAGGTATTGCCTTTGATGGTGATGGTGATCGGATTATGCTTGTTGATGAAACAGGATGCGTGGTTGATGGCGATGATATTTTATTGGCTTTAGCAAAATACAATGAAAACATCCCCGGTGTGGTTGGCACGGTGATGACTAATCTTGCCATTGAGCAGGAATTTTTAAAGCTTCATTTGCCATTTAAGCGTGCTAAAGTTGGTGATCGCTATGTGATGGAGTTGTTGCTTGAAAATAATTGGACGCTTGGTGGTGAGTCTTCGGGGCACATTATTGATCTTCGTTATAACTCAACCGGTGATGGATTGACAGCGGCATTGCAAATTTTGGCATTATTAACAAAAGTCAACAAGCCTTTGTCAACACTAATTAGTAGTCAAAAAATGCCGCAGTTGATGGTCAATGTGCCGTTAACCAAGAAGCTTGATGCGAATGATATGAGTCTATTGATCGAAGATGTCAGCTTTGTTGAGAAAACCTTAGGAAGCGATGGTCGTGTGGTCTTGCGCCCTTCGGGTACTGAGCCAGTATTGCGTGTAATGGTTGAGGCAAAAACAGTTGATCTTACTAAGAAGTGGGTGGATTATCTGGTTGAAAAGGTTAAAGAAAAGTTAAATGCTTAATAATGGAGTAACAATGAGAAAACAAATTATTATTGGCAACTGGAAGATGAATGGCTCGCTATTATCGATTAAGAGTTTGTGTGAGTCGCTAAATAAATTATCAACAGAATCGCTATCTGCTGATATGGCGGTGTGTGTGCCTAGTGTTTATTTGTCGTATGTTAGCGACAATATCAAAGGAATCGCTCTTGGTGTGCAAAATGTTAGCCAATATGACAACGGTGCTTACACGGGCGAGATTAGTGTCAATATGCTTAAGGATTTTAACTGTCAATACGCTATTGTTGGGCATTCTGAGCGTCGTGCGCTATTTGGCGAAAGTAATATCGATGTTGCATTGAAGGCTAAAAAAGCAACTGAAGCAGGGCTTTGTGCGATTGTTTGCGTTGGTGAGACATTAGAAGAAAGAACCACAGGTCAGCTTGAGGAAGTGTTAAAGGCTCAGTTGAGTGAGGTATTAAATGAGCTGACTCTAAATCAATTGAGAAATGTTATCATTGCTTATGAGCCGGTATGGGCGATTGGCACAGGGCTTGCAGCAACGGCATCACAAGTTCAAGAAGTCCATGCCTACTTGCGTTCGATCGTCACAAACTTCCATGTTGAGCTTGCTAAAAATATCAAAATTATATATGGTGGCAGCCTTAAACCGTCGAATGCTGATGAGATATTGAAGTTGGCAGATGTCGATGGTGGTTTGATAGGGGGTGCTTCTCTTTGTGGGAAGGACTTTGGTGAAATTGTTAAACATGCAAAAGCGTTTAAAAATGCCAAGCATGTAAAATAGGCAAAGCGAATAAATGTTAGCGTTAGTTATCACTGTACATATTATTGTTGCGATATTGATTGTTGGATTGATATTGTTGCAACAGGGCAAAGGAGCAAGCATGGGTGCCTCATTTGGGTCAGGCGCATCACAAACCGTATTTGGCAGTCGAGGAGCGGCGCCATTTATGTTTAAGTTCACAGCTTTTTTAGTCGCTGTTTTTTTTGTCACAAGCGTGAGTTTAAGCTATATTGGCAAGCAAAATGCAAACAGGGGTGCTGAAGCTCAAGCATCAAACGGTGTGTCGCAAGCTGATTACCAAAAGCAGCAAGCAGCTCAGCAGGCTTTGATTGATCAGGCTAAAGCAACTGATGCAAAAGAAAACAAAGGTACAGCAACACTTCCAGTAAGCAATCTTCTAAAAACACCGACAGCGGCAACATCAAATGCTGAAAAGGCTGATGACAAGTCAAAGCAGGCAGTTGATGTGAAGAATGCAACAACTAAAGAAAAAGAAGCGGTACCCGCATCAACTAAATAGCTAGAGTAGAGTTTTTGATTGGTAAAGCAATGGTGCTTGTGAGCCCGTAGCGATTTGTCAAAAGCTGTTTTAGTAAAGTAAAGTTTATTTTGCCAAAGTGGTGGAATTGGTAGACACGCCATCTTGAGGGGGTGGTGAGCGCAGCTCGTGCGGGTTCGAGTCCCGCCTTTGGCACCAAAAACGAGGATATAGGCATGTTGCAGTATAGTGTATATCATGAGTTTTTGCCGATTTTGATTTTTCTCATTGTGGCGATTGCTATCGCATCAGCAATGGCAATTGGCGGCAAAATGCTATCAATTATTGTTGGGGTGAATAATCCTAACCCTGAAAAAAACGCACCATTTGAGTGCGGATTTGCTGAATTTGAAGATGCGCGCATCAAGTTCGATGTGCGTTTTTATTTGGTTGCTATTCTATTTTTGGTTTTTGATCTTGAAGTCGCTTTTATGATTCCTTGGGGTGTGCTGGTGCGTGATAGCGGTGCTGGTGGTATTTCGTGGGCAGCTTTCATTGCGATGATGATATTCTTGTTCATCTTACTAATTGGATTTATCTATGAGTGGAAGAAAGGAGCGCTAGAATGGGAGTAGAAGAAGGCATTAACAATAATAAAGGCTTTATCACTGCCAGCGCTGATTCTTTAGTAAATTGGGTGCGTACAGGGTCTTTATGGCCTGTAACCTTTGGCCTTGCCTGTTGTGCGGTTGAAATGATGCATGCAGGTGCTGCGCGCTATGACCTTGATCGTTTTGGTATTGTATTTCGTCCAAGTCCACGTCAATCAGATGTATTGATTGTTGCCGGTACTTTGTGTAATAAGATGGCGCCAGCTTTGCGTAAAGTCTATGATCAGATGCCTGATCCAAAATGGGTCATTTCCATGGGGTCATGTGCCAATGGCGGCGGTTATTATCATTATTCCTACTCGGTGGTTAGAGGCTGCGATCGCATTATGCCCGTGGACATTTATGTGCCGGGTTGCCCACCAACGGCTGAAGCGCTTATCTATGGCATTATTCAGCTGCAAAATAAAATCAAACGTACTAATACAATTGCGAGGAAATGACGATGTCGTTAACGCAAGAATTTATCGATGATTTAAAAAATGACTTTGACAGTCAATTTATCTCAACAACTTTTCAACACGATGAACTTACCGTTGAAATTGCCAAAGGCAATCTCATCAAAGTGATGACACGCTTAAAAAAAGTATTTAAATTTGAGCAACTTATTGATGTGATGGGCGTTGATTACTTAAGCTTTGGTGAAGATGAATGGAAAACGCAAAGTGCCACGAGTAGTGGTTTCTCGCGCGGTGTAGTCAAAGGCGAGTTGTTACATAAAGAGCCTAATAAAGGCAAGAAGCGCTTTGCAGTGGTTTATCACTTAATGAGCTTGGCGCTTAATATTCGTTTGCGTGTTAAGGTTTACTTAGATGAATTTGATCTAATGTTACCAAGTGTTGTCGATATTTGGCCTGCGGCAAACTGGAGTGAGCGTGAAGCTTTTGACATGTTTGGCTTTGTTTTTACAGGGCATCCTGATTTGCGTCGAATACTGACAGACTACGGCTTTGTAGGGCATCCATTTAGAAAAGATTTCCCACAAAGTGGTTATGTTGAGATGCGTTACGATGAAACGCAAAAACGTGTGGTTTACGAACCAGTAGAAATTGATCCGCGTGTTAATGCGCCTAAGGTTATTCGTCAAGATAACCGTTACTTAGATGAACAGTAATTGAGAATGCTATGGCAGAATTTAAAAACTATACAATGAACTTTGGTCCGGTGCATCCGGCGGCTCATGGCGTATTGCGCTTGGTGTTAGAGCTTGATGGTGAGGTCGTTGTTCGTGCTGATCCGCATGTTGGGCTTTTGCATCGCGGTACCGAGAAATTGGCTGAGTCAAAACCATTTAATCAAAGCATTGGTTATATGGATCGCTTAGATTATGTATCAATGATGTGTAATGAGCATGCTTATGTGTTGGCGATTGAAAAACTGCTTGAGATCGAAGTGCCAAAACGTGCGCAATACATCCGTGTGATGTTTGCTGAAATTACGCGTATTTTGAATCACTTATTGTGGACGGCGGCGAATAGTTTGGATTTAGGTGCGATGACGATGTTTCTTTATGCATTTCGTGAGCGTGAAGATCTGTTTGACTGCTATGAAGCGGTTTCAGGGGCAAGAATGCATGCAACTTACTTCCGACCAGGAGGTGTTGCGCGTGATCTACCATTGACAATGCCAAAATATGAAAAATCTCGTTTTACGTCAAAGCGTAAATTAAAAGCAATTAATAAAAATCGCCAAGGCTCATTGCTTGATTTTATTTGGGATTTTACTGAGCGTTTTCCAAAGTGTGTTGATGAATATGAAAACCTATTAACCAATAACCGTATCTGGAAGCAGCGTACGGTAGGTATTGGTGTGGTAACGGCTGAGCGTGCTAAGGCATTAGGCTTTGGTGGTCCAATGTTAAGAGGCTCAGGTGTGGCGTGGGATCTTCGCAAAAAACAACCATACGATGTCTATAGCGAACTTGAGTTTGATATTCCTGTTGGTAGTCATGGTGATTGTTATGATCGCTATTTGGTACGTATGGCAGAAATGCGTGAATCCAATAAAATCATCCGCCAATGTGTAGAATGGTTGCGTGACAACGAAGGTCCTATTATGGCACCAAATCACAAAGTGACTCCGCCTAAGCGCGATGAGATGAAAAACAGTATGGAAGCCTTGATTCACCATTTTAAATTATTCTCTGAGGGCTATTGTGTGCCTGAAGGTGAAGTGTATGTGGGAACAGAGCATCCAAAAGGTGAATTTGGAATTTACTTGGTATCAGATGGTGCCAATAAACCGTATCGTCTAAAGATTAGAGCGCCAGGCTTTACCCATTTAAGTGCGATGAATGAAATGTTAAGCGGGCATATGTTATCCGATGCTCCGGCAATTATTGCGACACAAGATATTGTGTTTGGCGATGTAGATAGATAGGTAAGGTTTGTCTATGTTAGAGAATAAGTTAGATAAAAAAGAAATATTTTCACCTCAAGTCACTGAGTTGCTAGAGAACTGGGAAAAGCGTTATCCCACTAATCAAAAGCGCTCTGTCATCATCCCTGGCTTGCATGTTTTGCAAGACTATAACAACGGCTATTTAACCGAAGAATTAATGGATAAACTAGCACTTTATTTGGATGTGCCGGCAGCTTCAGTTTATGAAGTGGCGACTTTCTATAGCATGTATGATCTTAAAAAAGTAGGCAGACATAAGCTAAATGTATGTACTAATCTTTCATGTATGTTAAATGGTGCCAAGAAAATCATGACGCACATTGAAAATAAGCTTGATATTAAAGCAGGGCAAACAACAGCGGATGGTAGAATTACGCTGAAGTCTGTTGAGTGTCAGGGTGCATGCTGTGGTGCGCCAATGTTGGAAGTGGATAAGGTTTTTTATGAAAACTTAACCACTGCAAAAGTCGATCAAATTATTGATTCTTTGGAGTAGCAGATGGCGAATGAAGTATGTTTTAGAACCCTGCACCTTGAACGACCGTGGTCATTGAAGTCTTACGAATCAATCGGTGGCTACTCTTATTGGAAAAGAATTCTCGATGAGAAGATTCCACCTGAAGTGATTATTGAGGAGCTTAAAAAGTCAGGTTTACGTGGTCGTGGTGGTGCTGGTTTCCCAACGGGACTTAAGTGGAGCTTTATGCCGCGCAACTTGCCAGGACAGAAGTATGTTGTATGCAATTCTGATGAAGGTGAACCAGGGACTTGCAAAGATCGCGAGATTTTACGTAATAATCCGCATCAATTAATCGAGGGCATGGCAATTGCCGGTTATGTTACCGGTGCAACAGTAGGTTATAACTATGTCCGTGGCGAGTTTTATGAGCCGATTGCACGCTTTGAAGCGGCCTTAAATGAGGCGCGTGCAATGGGTTTGATCGGATTTAACCTGCGCAGTTCAGGTGTTGATTTTAATTTATATTGTTCAATTGGGGCGGGTGCCTATATCTGTGGTGAAGAAACTGCATTATTAAATTCGCTTGAAGGGCGTAAAGGTCAGCCACGATTTAAGCCACCATTTCCAGCCAATAAAGGCTTATATGGTTGTCCAACCAATATTAATAATACTGAGACGTATGCTTCAGTGCCGCCAATACTAGAGCATGGCGGTGAATGGTTTCAGAAAATGGGTACAGAGAAAAGTGGTGGTACTAAGCTCTTCTGTGTTTCAGGGCATGTTAACATGCCAGGTGTTTTTGAAATTGGCCTTGGAACGCCATTTAAAGATCTGTTGGCAATGGCAGGCGGCGTGCGTGATAATAAAAAAATCAAAGCGGTGATTCCAGGTGGCAGTTCATGTAAGATCCTAACTGGTGAGGAAATGCTATCTTTAACCATGGATTATGAAGCCATTGGTCAAGCAGGTTCAATGTTAGGCTCAGGTGCTGTTGTCGTGCTTGATGAAGATACATGTATGGTCGAGTTACTAGCGCGCTTAGCAGAGTTTTATTATGAAGAGTCTTGTGGGCAGTGCACACCGTGTCGCGAAGGTACTGGCTGGTTGGCAAGAACCTTGGAGCGTATTTTGCATGGTGAAGGTAAGCCGGAGGATATTGATAATTTAGCGCGTGTCGCCTCAAATATTGAAGGCAATACCATTTGTGGTTTAGGTGATGCTGCGGCGTGGCCAGTACAAAGCTATATTAAGAAATTCAGACATGAATTTGAATATATGATTGAACATAAGCGCAGTATTGTCAGTGCTTAATAAAATAGTGAAACCCTATTGCTGATTTAAGCGTAGGGTTAAAAATAAACGTAATTGATGAAGGGTGACTCCCGTGTCAGAAAAAGAAGCAACAAAACAACTTAATATCGAGATCAATGGTCAGCCATATGCGGCGAAGCCTGGTGAGATGATTATTCAGATCGCTGATAGGCATGGTATTTATATTCCGCGCTTTTGTTATCACAAGAAACTCTCGATAGCAGCCAACTGCAGAATGTGTCTTGTCGAAGTTGAAGGGGCAAGAAAGCCATCTCCAGCGTGCGCGACACCGATTATGGACGGCATGAAAGTTTTTACAAAATCGCCAACGACACTTTCTTATCAAAAGAAGGTCATGGAGTTTTTACTTATTAACCATCCGCTTGATTGTCCTATTTGTGACCAAGGTGGTGAGTGTGAACTTCAAGATGTCGCGATGGGTTATGGCAGTGATGTTTCTAAATATAATGAAACTAAGCGCGTATTTGATGACCCAACCTTAGGGCCATTAGTAGCAACTGATATGACGCGCTGTATTCAATGTACGCGTTGTGTGCGTTTTGGTGAAGAAATCAGCGGTGATAAAGAGCTTGGTGCGATGGGCAGAGGAGATCACACGCAAATCGGTACTTATGTTGCTAAAACCGTCAATTCGGAATTATCAGGTAATATTATTGATTTATGCCCAGTGGGTGCTTTGACATCTAAACCATTTAGATTCCATGCGCGTGCTTGGGAGCTTCAACAATATGCAACGATTTCAGGCGCTGATTGCGTTGGTGCGAATATCTATGCGCATACGCGTCGCAATCAACTAATGCGTGTTGTGCCAAAAGAAAACGAAAGTATTAATGAAACGTGGATTGCCGATAAAGATCGTTTTGCTTATACCGGTGTTTATGCCGAAGATCGTGTTACACAACCGATGATCAAAAAAGCAGGTGCTTGGGTTGATGTGTCGTGGGAAGAAGCATTAGATTTTATCAAAGTGGCCATCGAGCAAACCAAGGCGCAAGACGGTGTTAATGCGATATCGAGTCTTGCTTCAGATTCTGCGACAACAGAGAGTTTATACCTTATCCAAAAACTGATGCGTCAAGTTGGATCAAACAATATTGATACGCGCTTAATGCAAGGTGTGCATGCCTTAACACTGCACACAGGTGTCGGATTTGATTGCGAATTAGCTGAAATTGAACATGCTGATGTTGCATTACTGGTTGGCAGCTATTTACGAAAAGAAGTCCCATTGATTAATCACCGCGTGCACAAGGCAGTGAAAAATGGTGCGAAGGTTTTGGCACTCAATAGCCAAGAATATGACTTCAATTATGCCGTTCAGACGACACAAGTTGAAGCCAATGAGATGGTTTATGCGCTAGCGAATTTAGTTAAAGCCGTAGCACAAAAAATCTCGCAACCAATAGCAACAGAGGTCGTTAAAAAGGCTGTTGAATCATTAGAGATTTTGCCTGAAATCGAAAGTTTGGCAACGGAGCTTGTTGCAGCTGAGAAACCAGTGATGATTTTAGGTTTTGATGCCATCTTAAATAAAGATTTTGCTGAAATTTATGCATTGTTTACTGAGCTTAAATCATTATTGAACGCCAAAGGTGGTGTGCTTAGTTTTGGCGCTAATGCCAAAGGTGCGTTACTTGCAGGAGTAGCAAGTGAATATCTGCCAGGTGCTAATGAAAACTTACAACAAGGCATGAACGCACAAGCGATATTAAGTAATAAAACCAAATTATTATTAAACTTTGCGGTTGAACCTGAGTTTGATTCAGTGTTAGGTCAAGAATCCTTACAAAAGCTGCAAGAGATTGATATTGTGGCAGCATTTACAAGCTATGCAACGGCTGAAATGTTTAAATATGCGGATATCATACTGCCGATTACTACACATTTTGAAGAAGATGGTTCATTTGTAAATATCGCTGGACAAACACAGCACTTTAAAGCCGTCATCCAACCATATGAAGATAGTAAACCTTTGTGGAAAGTATTGCGTGTATTAGCGAACCTATTAAATTTGGAAGGCTTTGATTACCAAACAGTTGATGAGGTTTATCAGGAGTTTGCGACACATGAGCAGGCAGAATTAAAAATTGATGTTGATGGATTGTTTAAGAATGGCTTAACAGCACTGACTGAAGGCTATCATGTCACGCCATCTGTATCGATGTATAGTACAAATGCATTATTAAGACGTGCTAAACCATTGCAAGCAACAAAAGATGCTCATTATGCGCAAAGCTTGCGTGTATCAGCTAAGTATGTCGTAGCACATGAGATAAACACATCAGGTCGTGTGATTGTTAAACTTGATGGCAAAGCATACGAAGTGGATCTCATCATTGATGGAACATTAGCCAAAGACACGATAATCGTGCCGTTTCAGCTTATGCCGACTTGTGGCAAAGCTTGGGGCAATGTTACAATCACGCCAATTAAACAGACGGTGGTAAACGCATGATTTTAGATATTATCTGGATTGTTCTAAAAGTCTTATTAATCGTTATCCCTTTGATTCTGGTTGTAGCTTATTACACTTATGCAGAGCGTAAAGTCATTGGTTACATGCAAGATCGTATTGGTCCAAATCGTGTGGGTTCTTTTGGTTTATTACAACCCATCGTTGATGCGGTTAAGTTGCTGCTTAAAGAAATCATTATTCCAGCGAAATCAAACCGCTATTTATTCTTTATCGCACCGATGCTTGCTTTCGCACCTGCTTATACGGCATGGGCAGTTGTGCCATTTGGTCAAGGCATCGTGTTGGCGGATATCAATGCCGGTGTGTTGTATATTCTGGCGATGACTTCAATTGCAGTATATGGTGTGATTATCGCTGGTTGGGCATCTAACTCGAAATATGCAATGTTTGGTGCGTTGCGTGCAGCAGCTCAGGTTGTATCCTATGAGTTAGCAATGGGTTTTGCCATCATCGGTGTGTTGATCGCTGCGGGTTCACTTAATCTAAGCACGATTGTCGAAACACAACAAGGTGGTATTTGGCACTGGTACTTTATCCCGCTATTTCCTTTGTTTGTTATTTACTTTATCTCAGGTGTTGCTGAGACGGGACGTGCCCCATTTGATGTGATCGAAGGTGAATCTGAGATTATTGCTGGACATCATGTTGAGTATTCCGGCGCGCGCTTTGCGTTATTCTTCTTAGCAGAATATGCTAATATGATTTTGATCAGCTTGTTAACTGCGGTTTTCTTTTTAGGTGGTTGGATTTCGCCATTTGAAAATATCCCTGTGCTTGATCAGTTCTTTAGCTTTGTGCCTGGCATGATCTGGCTATTCTTAAAAACTGGTATTTTCATGTTTATGTATTTATGGATTCGTGCAACTTTCCCAAGATATCGCTATGACCAATTAATGCGATTGGGCTGGAAGATTTTTATTCCAGTGACTTTAGTATGGGTTATTGTGGTTGCATTTATGGTTAAACTTGGCTTAGGTCCTTGGTGGTAGGAGATTTATTGATGTTTAAAGCAATTAAACGCTATTGTCAGACCTTTTTGCTATGGGAATTGTTAAAAGGTCTTAAGATTACGGGTAAGCACTTTTTCACGCGAAAAGTAACCGTGCAATATCCGGATGAAAGAACGCCGCAATCAGGTCGTTTTCGTGGACTGCATGCACTGCGTCGTTATGAAAATGGTGAAGAGCGTTGTATCGCGTGTAAATTATGTGAAGCCGTTTGTCCAGCCTTGGCGATTACCATTGAAGCAGAGCCACGTGAAGACGGTTCAAGACGTACGACAAAATATGAAATTGATTTATTCAAATGTATCTTTTGTGGGTTTTGTGAAGAGTCATGTCCCGTGGACTCTATTGTTGAAACACGTGTATTTGAATACCACTTTGAAAAACGTGGTGAAAATATCATGACCAAAGCAAAGCTTTTGGCGGTTGGTGATAAGTATGAAGATGAAATCGCGAAAGATCGTGAAGCAGACAGAGCATTTAGGTAGGGATCGATGAGTGTAAATATTATCTTTTATGTATTTGCCGCACTAACGGTGATAGGCGCGCTATTGGTGATCAGTGCAAAAAACCCAGTGCGTGCAGTTATTGCGAAAGTCTTTACTTTCTTTGCAGCAGCTGGTGTTTGGCTTACCATGCAGCAGGAATATCTGGCGTTACTTTTGATCGTTGTTTATGTCGGCGCGGTTTTGGTGATGTTCTTGTTTGTGGTGATGATGCTAGATATCGATATTGTCATCAAACAGAAGAAGTTAGTATTCTACTGGCCAATTGTAATCTTATTATGTGCATGCTTAGCTGTGCTTATTTCAATTGTAGTCAGCCATACCTTTGCTGATAGAACAATGACCGGTGGTTTAGGTACCGTTGAAAATCTAGGGCGTGAGATGTTCTCTAATAAGTATCTCTATGCGTTTGAGCTTGCTGGAATGGTTTTATTAGCAGCGATGGTATCTGCCATTACCTTGACTTTCCGTGGTAAAAAACCAGGCAACAAATCGATTAATCCAAGCCTGCAGATTCAAACACAAGCGAAAGATCGTTTGTCAATGGTTAAGATGAAAGCAGAAAAAAGCGCTTCTGAAATAGCAAAAACAGAAAAAGCAGCAAATAAAGAAAAATCACAAGATGATTCTGATCAGGGAGAACCTAAGAATGACTAGTATTCCGGTACCCATTACGCATTATTTGATTTTTAGTGCGATTATATTTTCATTAAGCATTGCCGGTATTATTATGAACCGTCGCAATCTATTGATTCTATTGATGTCAATTGAGTTAATGCTCTTAGCAGTTAATACGAACTTTATTGCTTTCTCAAGTATGCTTAAGCAAAACACAGGTGATGTGTTTGTCTTCTTTATTTTGACGGTTGCCGCGGCTGAAGCAGCAATTGGTTTGGCGATTGTGGTTGTGTTATTTAGAACGCGCAAAACAATCGATGTTGGTCAATTAAATACATTAAAGGGCTAAGACGATGGGAATTGATTTTATTATTGCCATTATTATCTTGGCGCCAGCATTAGGTGCAATCGTTGCCGGATTTTTTTCAAAAAGGGTGCAATTAACCGGTGTTAACTGCATTACGATTGGCTTGGTGCTTTTATCATTTATTTTGAGTATTGTTCTGGCATTAGGCGTTTATTTGCATAATGACGTTTATACCGTAACCTACTTTAACTGGGCATTGTTTCCATCTTTAGGTATGAAGGTTAGCTTCACTGTCGATAAGTTATCCGTCTTTATGATGTTGATTGTGACATTTGTATCCACCTTGGTGCATGTCTACTCAATTGGCTATATGAAAGGCGAAGCCGGTTACGCGCGCTTTTTTGCGTATATCTCAGGCTTCACCTTTGCCATGCTTTGTTTGGTCATGGGTAACAACTTTTTAATACTCTTCTTTGGTTGGGAAGGGGTAGGGTTATTCTCCTATCTCTTAATCGGTTATTACTTTGATAAAGACTCTGCCAATGAAGCAAGTTTACGCGCCTTTATTGTTAACCGTGTCGGTGACTTAGGGTTCTTGTTAGGAATTGCTGCAGTGATTTACTATTGTAATTCAATCGATTACAACACCGTATTCACTGCCGTGAGCAACCTTGATAACAACCAAATGATTTCGTTCTTAGGCATGCAATTTAGCCCGATCACGTTGATGTGTGTATTACTGTTTATCGGCGCGATGGGTAAATCAGCGCAATTCCCGTTACATACTTGGTTAGAAGGCTCAATGGAGGGCCCAACACCGATCTCAGCATTGATCCACGCGGCAACGATGGTGACTGCGGGTGTCTTTATGATTGCGCGCTTATCACCGATGTTTGTTCATTCGGCAACCGCATTAAGCTTTGTGATGATTATCGGTGCAATTACCTGTTTATTTATGGGATTGATTGCGATTGTGCAAATGGATATTAAGCGGGTTATCGCTTACTGTACCCTGTCACAATTGGGTTATATGATGGTTGCTCAAGGCGCCTCAGGTTTCTCCATTGGTATGTTTCATTTAATGACGCATGCGATGTTTAAAGCATTACTATTCTTAGCAGCCGGTTCAGTGATTGTCGCGTTACATCACGAGCAAGACATGCGCAAGATGGGTGGCTTAAGAAAATACATGCCAGTGACCTATATCTGTATGATTATTGGGGGTTGGGCATTAGCCGCAATTCCGCCATTTGCTGGTTTCTTCTCAAAAGACTTGATTATTGACGCGGCAGCAACCACAACTTTGCCAGGGCACGAGTTTGCTTATTATTTAGTATTGGCTTGTGCGTTTGTTACATCTTTCTACACCTTTAGAATGATCTTTATGACATTCCATGGTCCAACACGAATGGATGCGCATACTAAGGCGCATGTTAAAGAATCACCATTAACCATTTTGATACCGTTAATTTTGTTAGCGATTCCATCGGTATTTGCGGGGATGCTGTTCTTTGAACCAGCGTTAACACCAAATCTTGCTAATGCACATGGCTTCTTTGGCAATACGATTGCGCAATACTATGAACCTGCTTTAGGCAATATGACGGTTGTCGCAACTTTAGCGCAAGAAGCAGCAACTAATACGCCGTGGGATTTCGTGATGCATTCTGTGCATACACCAGCTTTTTGGTTGGCAATTTCTGCACTTGTTTTGGCATATATCTTCTATGTATTAGTACCAAGCATCCCTAAAGCTTTATCTAATGTGCGCTCAGGATTTGGTGTTTTGCATTATATTCTTGTCAAAAAATACTTTATCGATGGTTTGTATGATCTTGTATTTGTTAAAGGTGTTGTGCTGTTAAGTAAAGTGCTATGGGTTGTCATCGATATCTTTATGATTGATAAGGTGGCTGTTCAAGGCAGCGCGGATTTAATTTATTTTGCGGGCAAGAAGATGACGCGTGTACAACGTGGGTTTTTGTTTGACTACGCACTGGTGATGTTGATTGGTGTTTTAGCATTGATCGCATGGCTAATTTTTTGGGTAAACTAAGGCTTTGGTTAAAGGAAAGTTAATACTATGTTTATAACTCACTATTTATTAAGCTTGCTAATCTGGGTGCCGATTATCGGTGGCTTTATTGTATTAGCAGCGAAATCGCCAGATGGCAAAAAAGAAGCGGCACGCTGGACGGCGCTAGCGGTTGCCATATTAACGCTTTTATTGTGTGTTCCTTTATACCTTGAGTTTGATCCAACCAGTGCTAGCATGCAGTTTGTTGAGCGTGTGCGTTGGTTTAGTTTATTCAATAATAATGATGCCGTTTACTATTATCTTGGCGTTGACGGATTCTCCGTGCTATTTATTATCTTAACAAGCTTTACCAATGTGGTGATTGTGCTTGCTGCTTGGCGTAGCATCAAAGTGCGTTTAAGACAATATATGGCGATTTTCCTGATCACTACCGGCTTAACCAATGCGGTATTTATGGCGCAGGATACGATGCTGTTTTATGTGTTCTGGGAAGCATTGTTAATCCCAACCACATTAGGTATCGGTATTTGGGGTGGCAAGAGAAAAGCCTATGCCGCGATTAAATACTTCTTATACACCTTTGCCGGTTCTATTTTCTTATTAGTTGCGTTTTTATATATCCAGCAACAAGTAGCAAGCCTACCAAGTGCAAGCTTAGTTGATAGTGGTACGTTCTCCATTCAAAACTTTATTTTCTGGGCAACGCAAGCAAATGATATGGGGCAGTTAGTCAATATCACGCTAACGGCTCAATGGCTATTGTTTGGTGCATTCTTTTTGGCGTTTGCCGTTAAGATCCCGATGTGGCCATTTCATTCATGGTTGCCAGATGCGCATTCTGAAGCACCAGCTGGTGGTTCGGTTGTCCTTGCTGCATTGATGTTAAAGTTGGGTGCTTATGGTTTCTTACGTTTTGTTTTACCATTGATCCCGAGTATCACGGCAGTCCTTGATTGGCTTTTGATTGGTATTTCACTGATTGCCATTGTTTATGTTGGGATTGTTGCGATTGCGCAAACTGATTTCAAACGCCTTATCGCTTACTCATCGATTTCCCACATGGGCTTGGTGACGTTGGCAATGTTCTCAATCTTCTTATTAGTGAAGAACAATCCTGATCAAGTATTAGGTATGGCAGATGCGCAATTAGCGATTCAAGGTGCGGTGTTTCAAATGATCGCTCATGCCTTCTCATCGGGGGGAATGTTTATTGGTTGCGGCTATCTATATTTACGGATGCAAAGTCGAAATATTGCTGATTTCCAAGGCGTTGCCCGTTCAATGCCAATCTTTGCGACATTCTTTATGTTATTTTGTTTGGCAAATATTGGACTGCCTGGTACCAGTGGCTTTGTCGGTGAATTCTTGATTATCCTAGCGGTATTTAAATACTCACCATGGGTGGCTTTACTTGCCGGCTTAACGCTTGTTATTGCACCTGCCTATACACTGTGGATGTACAAACGCGTGTTCTTTGGTAAAGTGATCACCACTCAAGTGGCTAATTTAAAAGACATCAGCGGCCTTGAGATCTTTGTCTTTGTATTATTAGCGATTCCTACTATCTGGTTTGGTGTTTATCCAGAACCAATTCTACAACTTTCTTCAGCAGCTTCAACGCATATCATTCAAGCTGCACATGCGGTAACGATAGGGTAAAGAGAAATGATGTTAGCAAATATTATCACCATACTTCCTGAAATTACGTTAGGCATTGCCGCATTGGTTGTGATGCTGGCGGATTTATTCTTTGGCAAGAAAGTCAAAAATATTGCCTATATTCTGACACAAGTCTTTTTGATTATTGCGGCGTGGATTTTATTAAAATCACTTAATTCACATATTCATGTTGGTTTTGAAGGGCAGACCTTATCAACTGAGCTGACCTTTATCTTGCAAGAAGTTATCATACTTGTCGCATTTTTTGTTTTTATCTATTGCAAAGAATATATTGAAGATAGAAAGCTGCCACAGGGTGAGTTTTATGTCTTGTCAATATTGTCTATTCTAGGTGCGCTGGTACTAACATCAGCACATAGCTTATTAACCATTTATATCGGCTTAGAGCTGTTATCTTTGCCATTGTATGCATTGCTCGCCATTCGTCGTGGATTTGCCACAGGAGCAGAAGCAGCGATCAAATACTTTGTATTAGGTGCGATTGCTTCAGGTTTATTGTTATATGGCATGTCATTTATCTATGGTGTTACCGGTAGCTTGGATTTAACGGAAATCGGTAGATATCTCGCCAATCCAGAAATGGCACATTCACAAATAGTATTAATTGCCATGGTGTTGATGATTGCAACAGCAACTTTTAAGTTGGGTGCCGTACCTTTTCATATGTGGGTGCCGGATGTTTATGAGGGATCTCCTAATGCAGTGACGGCATTTTTAGCTTCAGTGCCCAAGGTTGCGGCTTTTGCGATGCTTGTTAATATCCTTATGATCGGTATGCCAGCGCAAGCTTTTGCATGGAGTAAAGTGCTGACTGTACTAGCCGTTTTATCTATCTTCTTTGGTAACTTACTCGCCTTAGCACAGAAAAATGTTAAACGTATGCTCGGTTATTCAACGATCTCACATATTGGTTTTGTATTATTAGCACTGATATTAAACCCCGCGGCTTTTGCTGTATCAACAGCGCTTTTCTATGTCATCATTTATGTATTGATGTCAGCAGCTGGCTTTGGTGTGTTGATCGTATTAAGTGTTCGTGGCAATGAAGTTGAGAACTTGGCAGATTTTGCGGGTCTTAATCGTCGTAATCCATGGATTGCCTTTATTATGTTGATCGTGATGTTCTCAATGGCAGGCATCCCACCATTATCAGGATTTACCGCTAAGTTATTTGTGATTATGGGCTTGATTGATACAGGACACTTAGGACTAGGTATCTATGCCTTAATTATGTCAGTTATCGCGTGTTACTATTATCTACGTGTGATCAAGTCGATGTACTTTGATTTACCGAAAAATCAAACACCAGTGTATGCTAATAAAGTGACCTTATTTGGCTTAAGCATCAATGCGGCACTTATTTTATTACTTGGTATTTTCCCTGCGTTGTTAGTGACGCTTATTTCACCGATTTATGGGTTGTTTTAAACTGGTTTGTAATTATGAATAATGACTCGTGGCGATTAATTTTAGTAAGGATGGTTAATATTTGATCGCCGTAAGATTTATTGTGGATAAATGTATTTTAATTTTCGAGTAAATGCGGGGCGGATATATGACAAAAGAACAACACATCGAAGATGCTTTAATTTCTAAGCTACAAGATCTTAAATACACCTATCGCGAAGACATATGTGATAAAGATACCCTTGAACAAAATTTCCGCAAAAAATTTGAAGCGCTCAATTATGTTAGATTGACTGATGCCGAATTTTCCCGTCTGCGTGATGAGATCGTTAATCCAGATGTTTTTGTTGCCGCTAAAACGTTGCGTGAACGCAACACGTTTCAGCGTGAAGACGGTACACCATTGCACTATACCTTGGTTAATATCAAGGATTGGTGTAAAAACGAGTTTGAGGTTATTAATCAGTTGCGTATCAATACCGATAACAGTCATCATCGTTACGATGTCATTTTGCTGATCAATGGTGTTCCTGTGGTGCAAATTGAGCTGAAAACACTTGGTCTTTCACCACGGCGTGCTATGGAGCAAATCGTCGAGTATAAAAATGATATAGGTAATGGGTACTCTAATACACTGTTGTGCTTCATGCAGCTTTTTATTGTGAGTAATTATAGTAATACGCTCTATTTTGCTAATAATCACAATCAGCATTTTAGCTTTAATGCGGATGAACGCTTTTTACCTATTTATCAGCTTGCCAAAGAAGACAATACAAAAATCAGCCATCTTAATGATTTTGCCGATAATTTCTTAGCTAAATGCACCTTAGGTCAAATGATTAGCCGTTATATGGTGTTAGTGGCTAGCGAGCAAAAACTGATGATCATGCGTCCTTATCAGATCTATGCAGTTAAGGCGATTGTCGATTGTATTCATCAAAATCGTGGCAATGGGTATATCTGGCACACTACAGGGAGCGGTAAAACGCTTACGTCATTTAAGGCTTCTACATTGTTAAAAGACAATCCAGATGTTGATAAATGCCTTTTTGTTGTAGATCGTAAAGACCTTGACCGCCAAACTCGTGAGGAATTCAATAAGTTTCAAGAAGGCTGTGTTGAGGAAAATACTAATACCGAAGCTTTGGTTCGACGTATGTTATCGGACGATTATTCTAATAAGGTCATTGTAACTACGATTCAAAAACTTGGACTTGCGCTAGATGAGAACAGTAAACGTAATCAGCAGCATAGAAGAAATGGCAAACAAACGTATAAAGAACGCCTTGAGCCTCTACGCGATCAAAGAATCGTTTTTATTTTTGATGAGTGTCATCGTTCTCAATTTGGTGATAACCATCAGGCAATTAAAGCTTTTTTTCCTAAAGCACAATTATTTGGTTTCACGGGCACACCTATTTTTGAAGATAATGCGACCTATAAGAAGATTGATGGGACCATTGGCTCATACAAAACCACTGAGGATGTTTTTGAAAAACAGCTACATGCCTATACTATTACTAATGCTATTGATGATCGCAATGTGTTGCGTTTTCATATCGATTATTTCGGTGAAAAGCTTAAAGATGATAAAAGTGATCAAAAGAAAACGTCAAAACCTAAGTTGCCATCACCAGAATCTGTTGTTAATGAAATACTTAAAAAGCATGATGCGGCAACTAATCAGCGTCGTTTCAATGCCATACTAGCAACGGCTTCTATTAATAATGCTATTACATACTATGAGTTATTTAAGCAAGCGCAATCTGCAAAACTACTTGATGATGAGAGTTATACACCGTTGAACATCGCCTGTGTATTCTCACCCCCCGCTGAAGGCAATAAAGATGTTCAGCAAATACAAGAAGATTTGCCCCAAGAAAAGGAGGATAACCAAGAAGCGCCTGATGAAAAGAAAGCAGCATTGAAAACCATCATTGCTGACTACAATGCGCAATATAATACCAATCACGCGATCAGTGAATTCGATCTGTATTATCAAGATGTGCAGCAACGCATTAAAGATCAGAAATATACGAATAGGGATTACCCGCATAAAAACAAAATTGATATTATTATTGTGGTGGATATGTTACTCACAGGCTTTGATTCGAAATATCTCAATACCTTATACGTTGATAAGAATCTAAAATATCATGGCTTAATTCAAGCTTTCTCGCGCACAAATCGTGTGCTTAATGACACAAAACCCTATGGTAATATCTTGGATTTCCGACACCAAGAAGATGCTGTTAATACGGCAATTGCCCGTTTTTCAGGGCAAGATAAGCGTCGTGCCAAAGAAATCTGGCTTGTTGATCCTGCGCCTGAAGTGATTCAGAAGTTAGATAGTGCAATGAATGATCTAGAGAACTTCATGGATTCACAAGGACTTGCCTGTAGCCCTGAAAACGTTAATAACCTAAAAGGAGATGCTGCTAGAAGCGAATTTATTAACCGTTTCAAAGAAGTTCAGCGCTTAAAAACCCAACTTGATCAGTATACTGACCTGAATGAAGCACAGTTAGCAAGTGTCAATGCTTTATTACCCGAGGAGCAGTTGCGTGGCTTTAAAAGCATGTATCTAGAAACAGCACAGCGCTTGAAAGTGCAGCAAGGTAAGGGTGATGGTGATCCAAATGACCCATTGCAACAATTAGAATTTGAGTTGGTGCTGTTTGCATCAAGCGTGATTGATTACGACTATATTATGAACTTAATCGCCAAATCTACGGACAACAATAAATCGAATAAACACAAGATGAGTCGTCAACAGTTGATCGACTTAATCAGCTCAAGCGCTAATCTAATGGATGAGCGAGATGATATTGTGGACTACATCAACAGCTTACCTATGAATCAAAGTTTGAATGAAAAGGCTATTCGTGAAGGCTATCAACAGTTTAAAGCTAAAAAGTCCGCCAAGGAACTCGCCGCAATAGCAGATAAGCACCGCATTGCACGAGAGGCTTTACAGGCTTTTGTTGACAGTATTTTAGATCGAATGATATTCGATGGTGAAAAGCTTAGCGATTTATTGCAACCGCTAGATTTAGGATGGAAGGCGCGTACCCAGGCAGAGCTTGCATTGATGGATGAACTGGTGCCATTACTCAATAAATTTGCCCAAGGACAAGAGATTTCAGGATTGGCGGCATATGAGTAAGCAAGATAAAAAAAGCTTGATGCCTGAGTTGCGGTTTCCGGAGTTTAAAGGTATAGGTGGTTGGGAGAAGCTTTCTCTAATTCAGTTGGCAAAATTTCGCCGAGGCAGTTTTCCTCAGCCTTATGGATTGTCTAAATGGTTTAACGATGAGAATGGAATGCCATTCATTCAGGTGTTTGACGTCAACAACAATTTACAATTAAAACCAACCACAAAAAGAAGAATTAGTAAACTTGCCGCAGAGCAAAGTGTTTTTATTCTTAAAGGAACATTGATTGTCACATTGCAGGGCTCAATTGGTAGGGTTGCGATTACTCAATATGACGCTTATGTAGATAGAACTATATTGATTTTTGAAGAGTTCCATAAACCAACAGAAAAATTATTTTTTGCCTATATCATTCAGAATTTATTTGAACTTGAAAAAGAAAGAGCCCCTGGTGGGATAATAAAAACTATTACAAAAGAGGTGTTAAGTGATTTTACTGTAAGGGTTCCCCAATTCCCAGAACAACAAAAAATCGCCGATTGTCTATCTTCCCTTGACGAACTGATTAGCGCGCATATCCAAAAGCACGAAGCACTGCAATCCTATAAAAAAGGCTTAATGCAAAACCTTTTTCCCGCTGAAGGTCAAACTGTTCCAACATTGCGATTTTCTGAGTTTGAGAATGCAGAAGCTTGGCGTAAAGGGATAACTGATAACCTTGCTGTATTGACTATGGGATATGCATTTAAAAGTACTGATTTTATGGATGAAGGAATTCAATTGGTTCGAATGGGCAATCTGTATCAAGGTGTATTAAAATTTGATCGTTCACCGGTCTTCTTACCTACAAACTATGAAGAAGAGTATTCGCGATTTGTCATAAAGCCATGCGATCTTTTGATGTCAATGACCGGAACGGCAGGAAAGGAAGACTATGGCTTTGTGGTTCAAGTCCCAGCTGAAAGCCCCAATTTATTATTGAATCAACGGGTTGTTAAAATATCACCCAAAAAAGATTGTATTAAAGGTTTTTTGTTACAGACACTAAAGAGTGAAAATTTTCTGAAAAAGCTATATAAATTGCCTGGTGGAACAAAACAGGCCAATTTATCAGCGCAGCAACTTAAGGAATTAGATGTCTACTTTCCGGAGGTTAGAGAGCAACAAAAAATCGCTGATTGTTTGTCTTCCATTGATAACCTGATCACAGCACAGGCGCAAAAGATTGAAGCGCTAAAAGTACATAAAAAAGGTTTAATGCAGCAACTTTTTCCAACAGTGGAGGATTAAGGTATATGAAGGGATTAACCGTATTCCATCAGGATATTAAGTCTATTCTTGAGCGAGCGCGTAGTAAAACGCGCTCGGCAATAAACTCTGCTATGGTGGAGGCGTATTGGTTAATTGGTCAGCGTATCGTTGAGGAAGAGCAACAAGGAGATGTAAAGGCGAAATATGGTCAGCGTTTATTAGAGAACCTTTCGGTTGAGCTTTCGGCGATATTTGGCAAGGGTTTTTCTTATGCCAATCTGCGTAATTTTCGACAATTCTACTTAACCTATCCAGATCAAGAGATTTGCTACACATTGTGTAGCAAATTGAGTTGGAGTCATAATCGTTTGATCATGCGTGTTGATAACTATGAAGCGCGAAATTATTACCTAAAAGAAGTTATCAGCCAGCAATGGAGTGTTCGACAGCTAGAGCGAAATATTAAAAGCCTAAGCTATCAGCGTTTGCTATCATCGCAATCTGCCCATGTTCAGTCAAGGCAGCCAGATAATCTCCAAATGCTTGATTTTATTAAAGACCCTTATGTATTAGAGTTCTTACAATTGTCTGAACGTGAGTTGTTAAAAGAAAGCAAGCTGGAACAAGCAATTATTGATGAGTTACAAAAATTCCTGTTGGAAATGGGCAAGGGATTTTCGTTTGTAGGAAGGCAAATGCGCATCAGTAGCGAGACCAGCCACTTTTATATTGACTTGGTATTTTATAATTATCTACTTAAGTGCTTTGTTATTGTCGACCTGAAAATAGGCAAGCTAACTCATCAAGATATAGGGCAGATGGATATGTATGTTCGTATGTTTGATGACCTTAAGCGTGGTGAAGATGATAACCCTACTATTGGTATCATTCTTTGTGATAGTAAAGATGAAACCATAGTTAAATACTCCGTGATCAAGGAAAGTCAGCAGCTTTTTGCTTCCAAGTATCAGCGTATACTTCCTACTGAAGAAGAGTTAACTGCTGAAATTGCTCGCGAGAAGCGTTTAATAAGAGAGTCAACACGTGATGAATAAACAGAACGATATAAAATTCCTAAAATCCGATGAAAAAGGTTTAATGCAGCAGATTTTTCCTAGCACGGGAGGGATGGGTGTATGAGTAAAATGCAAACCTATCAGAATTTAAGCAAACTGGTCACTCGCCTGCGCGATGATTTAAATGATAAGGAGCTTGTTCTTTTATATGCATATAATCGTACAGGCAAAACTCGATTGTCGATGGATTTCAAAGATCAAGGAAAAAGAAAGAATTCAGGAAAACCGGACACGCTTTATTTTAATGCTTTTACCGAGGATTTGTTTACGTGGGATAACGATTTGGAAAATGACGCTGCTCGCGGGCTAAAAGTGAATCAATTCTCCAAATTCTTTGATGGATTTACTAATTTGGGGCTTGAACCGACAATTGATGATTATCTTAGTCGCTATGCTGACTTTGGCTTTGATTTTGAATATAAAGAAATTAGGCAAGGAAACGAATCATTTACCAAGCCTCACTTTGTAAAATTCAGTAAAGAAGGGCAAGAAAATATTAAAATTTCTCGAGGTGAAGAAAGTATTTTTATTTGGTGCATATTTATGGCAATTTGCGAGCGTGTACTTGATGGTCAGGAATCTTATCAATGGGTGAAATATATTTACATTGATGATCCTGTGTCGTCACTTGACGATAACAATGCAATCTCAGTCGCCTGTGATTTGGCTAAACTTCTCCGTCGCGCAGCAAATCGTATGAATGATGGCGGCGCTTCTAATCCGATGAAAATTGTGGTTTCTTCACATCATTCGCTATTCTTTAATGTCATGTGCAATGAGATTGGTAGAACAAAAGAAAATGAGCCAAAAGTAAGGCATAAACGTTATTTTCTCCATCGTGCCAAGAGTGATAATCTTTATACGCTTCGCGCTACTGAAGATACGCCATATTTTCACCATGTTGCCACACTGTCGGAGCTACAAAAAGCAGCAGAGCCCGATAGTGGGATGCTTTATACATTTCATTTCAACGCCTTGCGTAGCATTATGGAGAAAACTGCAGCTTTCTTTGGTCACTCAGATATTAATTTTTGTCTTAAGGCTATCGATAGTGATGAGAATAGTGCTTTGTTTAACCGTGCCCTTAATCTTCTGAGTCATGGAAAATATGCTATTCATGAGCCAACGCCAATGGGTGAAGATAATCAAGACTTATTTCGGAAAATTCTTGAAAAATTCATCGATAGCTTTCAATTTGAGCTACCAGAAATATTTAGTGAAAGTACAAAAAGGGCAAAATTATGACCGAACAACAATTAAAAGATCTGGGGAAAACCCTTTGGAGTATTGCCGATAATTTACGTGGTGCAATGAACGCTGATGATTTTCGTGATTATATGCTGTCATTCCTGTTCTTACGCTATCTGTCAGATAACTATGAGGTGGCGGCGAAAAAAGAGCTAGGTTTAGATTATCCGAAGCTAGAGCAAGATGATAATCGTACCCCGTTAAGCGTATGGTATGAACAAAACAAAGATGATATTACTGAATTTGAGAAGCAAATGCGGCGTAAAGTGCATTATGTGATTGAGCCTACTTATTTATGGGGCAGTGTCGCTGAGCTTGCTAGAACGCAGCATAATGATTTGCTAATTACATTACAGCAAGGCTTTAAGTACATTGAAACTAAATCCTTTGAAAATAGCTTTCAGGGCTTGTTCTCAGAGGTTAATCTGGATTCTGAGAAGCTGGGCAGAGACTATAAACTTCGCAATGCCAAACTTTGCACGATCATTAGCAAAATTGCAGAAGAAATTTCAGGATTCTCAACCGATAGTGACACCCTTGGCGATGCCTATGAATATCTGATTGGTCAATTCGCAGCAGGCTCTGGTAAAAAGGCAGGTGAGTTTTATACGCCACAGCAAATTTCAACCATATTATCTGAAATTGTCACACTGGATAGTCAGGAACCTGCAGCGGGCAAGAAAAAAAAGCTCAATAAGGTATTAGACTTTGCCTGTGGTTCAGGATCATTGTTATTAAATGTACGTAATCAACTGGGAAATCACGGCATTGGTAAAATTTATGGACAAGAAAAAAACATTACTACTTACAACCTTGCTCGGATGAATATGCTGTTGCATGGGGTGAAATATTCTGAGTTTGACATCCATCATGGTGATTCATTGCTTAATGACTGGGACATACTCAATGAAATGAATCCCGCTAAAAAACTGCAATGTGATGCGGTTGTTGCTAATCCCCCGTTTAGTTATCGTTGGGAGCCTACTGAAGTTTTGGGCGAGGATTTTCGCTTTAAAAGCTATGGTCTGGCGCCTAAGTCTGCGGCAGACTTCGCCTTTTTACTGCATGGTTTTCATTTCTTAGGTGATGAGGGAACAATGGCGATTATTTTGCCTCATGGTGTACTGTTTCGTGGAGGTGCAGAATCTCATATTCGCACTAAGCTCTTAAAGGATAATAATATTGATACTGTGATTGGTCTACCTGCCAATCTATTTTTCTCAACAGGGATCCCTGTTTGTATCCTTGTATTGAAAAAATGCAAAAAGCCTGATGATGTTCTTTTCATTAACGCCAGTGAGTGTTTTGAAAAAGGTAAACGACAAAACCGTTTATTGCCAGAACATATAAATAAAATTGTTGAAACTTATCAATTTCGTAAAGAAGAAGAGCGTTATTCAAGATGCGTTTCTATGGAAGAAATCAAAAAGAATGACTACAACTTAAATATCTCAAGATATGTGAGCACTGCCAAGCCTGAGGAGAAAGTTGATTTACAAGCAATTAATAAATCTCTTGTCGATATCGAAAAAAATATTATTGCGTCAACGACTAAGCACAATAAGTTTTTAGAAGAGTTGGGTTTGCCGGCATTGCCAATAGGAAAAAGTTAATAAAAAAATGCAGGGTAATTTATACCCAAACTAAAAACAATAATCTATCAAAAAATTAACGTGCGCAAACTTCTAAACCACTGAAGAAGAAAGCGATCTCAACAGCAGCCGTTTCAGCGGCATCTGAACCATGGACAGCATTAGCATCAATGCTATCAGCAAAATCAGCACGAATCGTGCCAGCAGCCGCTTCTTTAGGGTTTGTTGCACCCATTAAATCACGATTCTTAAGAATAGCATTTTCACCTTCTAATACTTGAATCATCACAGGACCTGAGCTCATGAATTTTACAAGGTCATTGTAGAAAGGACGCTCTTTGTGCACAGCGTAGAATTCACCTGCTTCAGCTGCTGATAGTTGCTTCATTTTAGCCGCAATCACTTTAAGACCTGCTTGTTCAAAACGCGAGTAAATTTGACCAATAACATTCTTAGCAACCGCATCAGGTTTGATAATCGAAAGTGTTCTTTCAATAGCCATTTATATTTTCCTTATTTTTTATTTGATAAAAGTCTTGGGCATTATACAAATGAACGAATGGAATGCAAGATTAAGCTGACAGCAAAGAATGAAAATGGATTTAAAAATACTTTGAATAAGTTTGCGCCACAACAAAACTATTATCTGCAGCCTTTACTGTCGCATCGGATAAATTAGCATGATAACCTGAGATACGTGTATTATTGCCTTGGTTTTTGACATCAAATTGATAAAGAATACCGTTGATTTCACAACTATATTTTGTTGTGCACTGAATATTGCCAAACACACCACCAAGTGCTTTGATCGTTTGTGCATAGTTATAGTTATGCATATGAATGACATTGTTTACTGTGGTGTGATTAAGTGCTAGATATTGATTGTAATTGCTTTGTAGTTCAACTTTTAAGTTCTCTGAAATTTTCTTATAAGCTTGAAACTTAGCAAAGAAAATAAAAGCCATATACAGTAAGACACCAGCAAGGATCAGTAGCACCAAAATGGCAACGGTTTGTTTGCCACTAGAGGCTTTCTTGCTTGGTTGTAGTAGTTTTTCGTCCATTAGTTATCCTTAGTTATTGGAGTGACATACTTTCTCTATTACAACACCCCGCCTCGCAAACTTGGCACCCTTCTTAGAAAGAGGCGTGGCAACCGTGGGCTGACGGGGTGTTTATAAAATCATCTTTTTTCTAAAGTGTGTAACTTCAATTAGTTAATACCAAAATATTTATTATAAAGCGCGTTGATTTCTTGCCAACGCTTATCATCATAAGGTAAAAGATTAGATGCCAAGTAATCGCGCTCACTATTAAATGAAATCTCATCACCATCAGCAGCGTAGACTGTCAAGATCTTAAGACGAATATTTAAATTCTTAGCATCGCTATTTAACGCTTCTTGTAAGAGTGCTTTAGCCTGAGCTATATCGTGCGTTTCAATTAATTCATCTGCCTTCTTAAGAAGGTTCACAAGTTCATCTTTGGATTTCTTCTTGGTGGTCTTTTTATCATTTGATGCGTTAACTGGTGTGTCAATATTAATTTTGACCTCAGGCTGTTTGGCATAAAACTGCTCTTTTAATTGACGTTTATCATCAGTTGACCTTGATGACTTACGTTTATAGCGGCGACGCCATATTAACAGGGCAATAATGATAATTAATAGAATAATATACCATTTGCTACCATCACTTTTTGTTTCGGTAGTGACGGTGGTTTGTGTGTCATTGGCATTCTGTGATTGATCGTCTGTATTTGCCATAGGAATAACGACACCTTGTTGCGTGTTTTCGTTGGTATTATCTATTGAGTTATTAGCGCTGCTAGGTGTGTTGTTACTAGAGATTACTGCAGTCTGCTGATTATCAAGCGTGGGTGCACTGGTGTTTGGGTGCTCTGGTTCTGCAGTTGTATTTGGCGCTCTAACCGTTGGCTTAGTCTTGACTGGAGCAGGTGCAGGCGCTTTAGGGGTGAGGTATTGTGTATGCCTTAGGTTATAAAGTTTTAAACCATCTTCAAGCTCAGCTTTAGTGCTTGGAATTAAAAGCTTCTGATTAATATTAACAATATTATCATTAATTGAGGGGTTTTCTTTGGCATTGATTCCTTTAATTGCAGCAATCATATCTTTGTTAGGAATGCCCGAGATACTGTGTTTACTGGCAATGCGCCATAATGAATCACCGGATTTAACGGTGTAGGTGGTAATCGCAAAGCTCGGCACCGTAAATGCTGCAGTCATTAGAATAAGTGATTTGAGATAAAGTCTGGTACTTTTTTTCACAGCCTCTCCTTAATATAAGTCATTAATCTAAGGCGTGATTGTAATCGAAAATGGCAGCAATGACTATACGCTAAGCTTAATATGTTTCAAGCGCACACCTACTAAGAATAAACAAGCAAAGTAACTAAAGATGCCAACACCTATGATCATAGATAAATGTAAAACTCGGCTTTTAAAGCTAAGTGCTAACCAATAACCTATATCCTGTTTAAGATAATATAAAATAATAAGCATAGCGCTTGCTGAGATAATGGCTCTGACAATAAGCGTGAATGTCGCAAGATCAAGGTGCGCATGGGTGATACGTTTTAATGTGAGATATAATAACAATGCGTTAATAGCTGCGGTAATCGTTGTTGAGATGGCTAATGCCAGATAACCTAAATGATGCGTTTTAAGGATTAAGATCAATATAATATTACTTAGAATATTGCAGATAATGCAGATCACGCCAATCTTTAATGCCGCTTTGGTATGTCCTTTGGCATAGAGTGCTGAGATAAATACTTTGATAAGCACAAAGGCAATCAGTCCAATAGCAAAACAGATCAAGGCACGTTGCGATTGAATGACATCAAAGGCGCTAAATTTACCATATTGGAATAGCGTAATGAGAATCGGTGCCGATAGTACGCTCATCGCAAAGGCTGCAGGAATGGTGATGATCAGGCTAAGTTTTATCCCCCAACTCACGATTTGACTAAAATTATGTGCTGAGGTTTTAATGTTACTTAATTTCGGCAAGATGGTAGTGGCAATTGCAATGCCAAAAATCCCTAAAGGAAACTGATTTAATCGATCAGGATAATATAGCCATGACAAGCTGCCAACGGCTAGAAATGAGGCAAAAACAGTATCAAGCAATAAGCTGATTTGCACGACTGAAGCACCAAGAATACCGGGTAATAGTGATTTTAATATGCGCTTTAAATGATAACTGGGTTTGCGCAAACTCAGTGTGAGTTTAACACTTAATCGTTTTACACATATGAATAGAATGATACTTTGAATGAATCCTGCGATAAACACACTCCAAGCAACAGCATAAATCGGTACTCTAAAATGCGAAGCACTTAGGATAAAGCTGATCATGCAGATATTTAGTATGCAGGGCATGAGTGCCGGAATATTAAAATGCTCATAGCGATTCAAAAGAGCAGAGAAAAGCGCGGAAATGGAAATGAAAAACACATAGGGAAACATGATTTGTAGCAATTCTTTGGCAAGAACAAATTGCGTTTGATCATGATAAAAGCCAGGGGCGAAAATCATCACCCAAATGCTGGCAAAGATAATACCTGTTAATGAGATCAAAAAGCTTGCTAAGGCAATAATGTTGAGCAAGGTAGAGAATAAATAATTTAAACGTTTATGAGATGATTGTTTGCTTAAACTTGGCACGAGCACTTGTGTTAATGATCCTTCGACAAACAAGCGGCGCATAAAATTAGGTACGCGAAAGGCAACCAAAAAAGCCTCCATTGTCGCAGTAGCGCCAAAGTATTTCGCAAAAAGCATATCGCGAATAAATCCCAAGATACGTGAAATTAGTGTGATGAAACTAAGGGTAAATGTTGATTTAAATAGGGGGGTGTTTTGCTTTCTCAAATAAATGCCCTTACTAATCACTTAACTACTAGGTGAATATGAATATTGGTGAGTACCTGCCCCTTGCGGGATCTCTCATTCAGCTTAAGCTGCGCGGGTGAGGGGGAAGTTAGAGCGAATTAAAACTTTGCATTCCCTGGGGTGCGTGGGAATGGAATCACATCACGAATATTCGGTACACCAGTGATATAGCCCAATAGACGCTCAAAACCAAGCCCAAAGCCACAATGTGGTACTGTGCCATAGCGACGTAAATCACGATACCAATATAAGCCTTCAGCATCGACACCGGTTTCAGCAATGCGCTTATCCAGTACTTCAAGACGTTCTTCACGTTGACTGCCACCGATAATCTCACCAATACCCGGCACCAATACATCCATTGCTGCAACAGTTTTATTATCGTCATTCAAACGCATATAAAAGGCTTTGATATCCTTTGGATAGTTCATTAAGACGACTGGGGATTTGAAATGCTCTTCACACAAAAAACGCTCATGTTCAGATTGTAGATCCAAGCCCCACTCAACCGGATAGTCAAATGTCTTGCCACAGCTTTTTAAGATCTCAATGGCATCTGTATATTCAACGCGAATAAAGTCATTGTTAACAACAGAGTTTAATTTATCCATCAGGCCTTTTTCCATAAACTGATCAAAGAACTTTAGATCATCTTGGCGCTCATGCATAATGGTTTTAATCACTGATTTTAAGAGATTTTCTGCCAAGTCAGCATCATCATTCAGATCAGCAAAAGCAAGCTCAGGTTCAACCATCCAAAACTCAGCCAAATGGCGTGAGGTATTTGAGTTTTCCGCACGAAATGTTGGGCCAAAGGTATAGACTTTGGATAACGCCATACAATAAGTTTCAACATTTAATTGCCCAGAGACCGTTAGAAATGTTTCACGGCCAAAAAAGTCTTGAGTGTAATCAATCTTGTCCTGATCGTTTTTAGGTAAATTCAACTGATCTAATGTTGAAACACGAAATAACTCACCAGCACCTTCACAATCATTTGAAGTTAAAATGGGTGTGTTAACCCAGAAAAAGCCTTCATCATTAAAGAAGTTATGAATAGCATTGGCTAAAGTATGACGCATGCGCGAAACGGCACCGATCAAGTTAGTACGAACGCGTAAATGTGCATGTTCTCTTAAGTGTTCCATGGTATGGCGTTTAGGTGATACCGGATAGGTTTCAGGGTTATCAATCCAGCCATGAACAATGACTTTATCCGCTTGGATTTCAACACTTTGTCCTTTGCCTTGTGATGCAACCAATGTGCCCGTCACTTCAAGCGCGCAGTCTTTAGTTAGACTCAAGATCTCTGATTGGTAATTAGCAAGTGTGCTTTCAACGATTGCCTGAATGGGATCAAAGCATGAGCCATCGTGAATAGCTAGAAAAGAAAGCCCAGCTTTTGAGTCGCGACGGCTTCTTAACCAGCCTTTAACGGTGACTTTTTGCCCAATAAGACTTGGTGTGGTAAATAGCGCTTTTGCGGTATGTGTTTGTGTCATATTTTTTTCACCTATTACTATGGTTTTTAATTTCTTTAGCATGACGGGGTGTTTATAAAATTATAGTTTTTACTAAAATGCGTAACTCCAGTAACTAAAATTTCGCAAGCGATTATAACGATATTTGAACTTAAGCGGTAGCACAGATTGCAAATTGGCATGAAGACTGACAGGGAAATCGCATTTAAATCCTCTGAATGATTTATAAGCGGTATAACATCTTCTAAAAGCCACTAAAAGTAGATATTCTCTTTGTACCACTGTCCATTGTCGACTAAAATTAGTGAAGATATTATGATGATCATAAAATGATGTAAAAATGGTGGGTCGTGCAGGATTCGAACCTGCGACCAATTGGTTAAAAGCCAACTGCTCTACCAACTGAGCTAACGACCCTAAGACAGGGCACATTATAGGGAATATGGAGTCAATTGCAATATGAACATGAGAAAAAGTAGAAAAAAGGGCGAAAATAATAAATATGCTCGAAGCTTAGGCTTTAGCTTGATCGAAGGGATGGTTGTTATTGTTGTAATGGCAATTGTTATTGCAGTTGCTGTGCCTATGATGATTGGCACCTTTGGACGTGCTAATTCAGAAATTTATTTAGATAAAGTTAAAGCGGCTTTAGAGTTAGGCCGAATCACTGCAATGTCAGAAGCGGTCAACGTCTTTCTGTGTCCAAGCGCGGATGGTGCTACGTGTGCGGCAGTGCCAGCAAGTAACTGGGGTAATAATCGCTTGATTTTATTTACAAGCTCGGATGGAGTGTCGACTGATGTTGACCGTATTATTACAACGATTGAGGCACCTAGTGAAGGTGCCTTTATTTACAGCACAAGTTCTAGTATGCGTAGATATAGACCAAGCGGTCTTTCAGCAACTAATGGAGGGTTAAGATATTGTGCAACCGTTGACAATCAAGGGGCGCAGAGATTTGATAGATCAGTCATAACTAATACAATTGGGCGTGTACGCTTAGGTATTTGCAAGAAAGCACTACCTTGTAATATTTCAGTAACAGGTTCTGCAGCAGAGGATTGTTGATGCAACTATAATATTCCCCATATTTGGGGTTATAGTTAGAGATACACAAAGAGTCTTAAAGAGGTTAAATTTTATATCAAATTGACGGGGCAGATCAAATCACACCGATCACCAAAGCGATCATAAGCTCGATAACTGAAAAGCCCTTGTAATAGGGGCATATCTTTTGAAATAGTCATTAAGATTTAGAACAGATCATCTGTTTTACGGTTGAAAATATTACGATGCTTTTGTGCTTCTTTTTTTTGTGATTGCGAGCGTGTCGGAAAGTCGCGATCGTAATTGGCAAGAAAATCTCCGGCATTACTGACGTATTCACGTTGCTTTTTATTGTCAAAAAGGTGCAGCATTTTAAGAATAATGGACATAACTTATCTAAGTTGTTGTTTCTATTTTGTTGGCGATTATACTAGAATGCCTAACAAAAACCTATACCATGTACAACCGTAAGGCAAATTTATGCGCCCAGGCCCTATTTTTAAAGTATTAGGCATGTTGCTGATGTTCTTTAGTTTGACGATGTTAACACCGATCATCGTCAGCTTGGTTTATCATGAACATAATAGCGAACCTTTTTTATCGAGCTTCTTAATTACATTGATCTCAGGGGTTGTCTTTTGGGCACTTAGCTCTAAGTCAAAAAAGCAGTTGACGGTTAAAGATGGATTTATTGTCGTGATTGCCATTTGGTCAGTGCTTGGGTTTTATGGTGCGATTCCTTATATGTTGTCAAATGGTTTGCATTTGAGCTTTTCTGATGCGGTTTTTGAATCAATCTCAGGGTTTACGACGACGGGTGCTACGGTCATCCATGGTCTTGATTCATTGCCTAAGAGTATCTTATATTATCGTCAGCAAACGCAGCTGTTAGGTGGTATGGGGATTATTATCTTATCGGTGGCAATTCTGCCAATGCTTGGTGTTGGCGGTATGCAGCTATATCGCGCTGAAGCCAATGGTCCATGGAAAGAGAATAAGTTAACCCCAAGAATCGCTGATACGGCCAAAGTGCTGTGGGGTATTTATCTGTTACTCGTTGTGCTGTGTATTATCAGTTACAAATTCGGTGGAATGAATTGGTTTAATGCGATCTGTTATGCCTATTCAACGATTGGTACCGGTGGTTTTGCGCCAACGGATGCATCTATGAGTGGTCAAACGCCGTTGATTTACTCGATCTGTATCTTTTATATGATGGTTAGTGCGACAAGCTTTGCACTGCATTTTACTGCATTTAAGCGTTTATCACTTAAGGTCTATTGGCGTGATCCTGAGTTTCGCGCTTATATCTTTTTTGCTTTTTCGATGATTGTGATTGTTGTATTAACATTGATCTCACAAGATGCAACGAAGAGCAATGATCGCGCGTTTTGGGATGGCTTATTTCAAGTTGCATCATTTGTGTCAAACACGGGCTTTACAGCGGATGCAAATTACCATTTATGGCCATTGTTCTTGCCAATCTTATTAATGGTTATTGGTCTTATTGGTGGATGTGCGGGTTCAAGCTCGGGCGGACTTAAGATCGTGCGCGCGGTACTCTTAAGAAAACAAGCTTTTCGTGAAGCAAGGCGCTTGGTGCATCCTGCGGGCGTTTTTCCTGTGAAATTTGGCAATAAAGTCATGTCAGAAACCGTCATGAGTAGTGTTTGGGGTTTTGTTGCGGCTTATTTTATTTTGTTCGTGATCTTATGGTTATGTATGATGGGGGTCGGCATTGATTCGGTGACGGCATTCTCTGCTGTTGCAGCAAGTATCTCAAACTTAGGTCCTGGTCTTGGGCAAGTGGGGGTGAATTATGCCACCTTACCAACTGAGGCGCATTGGATCTTGAACTTTGCAATGCTCTTGGGACGCTTGGAGGTCTTTACGATTTTAGTATTATTTACACCGGATTTTTGGCGCCGATAATTAGGACATTGGTTGTTGTATGGTGTTGTATTTCTTAAGCTCGTCAGCATCAATTATCCCGTGATTAAAGAGTTTGGTTAATGCCTGCTCTAAGGTTTGCATGCCCTTATTTTGACTGGTTTGCAACACATTATAAAGCTGAGGAATTTTATTCTCGCGAATAAGATTGCGTACAGCCGTGTTAGCAATGAGCACTTCATGTGCTGCGATGCGTCCGCCTTCTTTTTTACGAATAAGTCGTTGAGCAATAACAGCTTGCAAAGACTCTGAGAGCATCGAGCGAATCATTGGCTGCTCATCCCCAGGAAAGACATTAATAACCCGATCAATCGTTTTAGGTGCTGATGAGGTATGCAAGGTGGCAAATACTAAATGCCCTGTTTCAGCGGCGGTTAAAGCCAAACGAATGGTCTCAACATCACGCATCTCACTAACTAGAATATAATCTGGATCCTCACGTAGTGCCGCACGTAGAGCTGCATTAAAGCTTAAGGTATCACGTTTAACCTCACGTTGATTGATGAGGCATTGCTGTGATTTATGGGTAAACTCAATCGGATCTTCAATCGAGATAATATGTCCTTTTTCAGTTTTGTTAATATGATCAATCATTGCGGCAAGTGTCGTACTTTTACCACTGCCTGTGGGACCAGTAACGACAATCAACCCATGTGGTTTATGCATCACTTCTTTGAAGATCTCAGGTGCTTCAAGCTCATCCAATGTATAAACACTCTCCGGAATCACGCGAAAAACAAGTGCACTGCCGCGATCTTGTTTAAAGGCATTCACCCTAAAACGTGAGTGAAGCTCTGGCAAATGGACAGAGAAATCATATTCTAATGTTCCTTGGAAATGTTGATATTGCTCTGGGCTCATGACTTCATGTAAGTAGCTCTCAAGGTTTTCTTCAATTAATAGCTCATCACTGACAGATTCAATATGTCCATCAATGCGTAGCTTAGGTTTAGCACCACTTGAGAGATGTAAATCCGATGCCTTTTTGCTAATACAAAGCGATAATAATTCCGTGAGGTTCATGTTAAGATATCCTTCTTACTAACTATACCCTCTAAGACTATAGCAGATGAATCATGATCAAGAAGTGCGATTGCGACAAAATTTATCAAAGCTGCAACAACGGATTGAGTTATTAACTATTGATTGTATGATCAAGCCAAAACTATTAGCCGTATCAAAAAAACAATCTATTGAGGCGATGCGTGTGATTTACGATGCGGGTATGCGCACGTTTGCTGAGAGCCTTGTCCAGGAAGCAATTGACAAGATCCCCGTATTGCCAAAGGATATTACATGGCACTATATTGGGCGTCTGCAATCAAATAAGCTTAAAAAAATCGCACAATATTTTGATTGGGTGCATACGCTTAGCAGCATTGAACATGCTCAGAAATTACAGCGTCACTGTGCTGAGTTGGGTAAAACAATGCAGGTGCTGATTCAGATTAATGTTGATCTTGAACCACAAAAATCAGGCATTATGCTTAATGATAGCGATACAATTGAGCATCTAGTTGACTATATTGTGAAATATTGTCCTAATCTCAAACTTTGCGGCTTGATGTGTATGCTTGAGGACACTGGAGAGTATGATAAAGAGTTAGTAAGTTTTGATAAACTTGTTCAATGTAAAGACAATATAAACCAAAAGTTTAAGCTTAATCTGCAAGAGTTATCAATGGGCATGAGTGGTGATATGCCAGCAGCGATTGCCGCAGGCAGCACGATGCTACGTATAGGAAGCACTATTTTTGGCGCGCGTTAAGAGGGAGACTAGGATGTTAAAGAGAGTTTTTTGGAGTTTGATTGCGGCCCTTGTAATTGTCATTGCGATTCTTGCCTTAATTAAGCGTCAAGCTGAGGAGAGGGTTAATGATCCTCAAGCAAAGCACTTTGCGAATGTTGTCGTCTTTGGCGATAGCTTAAGTGATAGTGCTTACCATGGACAAAGTGTTGGCAATAACTATTGGGTTAAACCCAGTGGTATTACCGATAAAATTGGCGCACCAATTACCAGTGAATTAAGTGTAAATGCCCCAACACGTAAGACGTGGTTTAATTATTTTTTAGCTAAGATGCCAACGACTGCGGGAGATAAGTTTTACAATATTAAAGCGTTAAAGCCTAATATGGCTTTTGATCATAATGCGTCATTTGCAACAGCTTCGGCTGAGACCGGTGATTATTATTTAACGGATACAACATGGGCACGTGATAGGAGTGAACAATGCATCAATGGTGTGGGTGATTATGGCACTTATAATTGTGTGCCAGGCATGTTAAAGCAGTTGCAATTATATCTTGCTAATGTCAATAACAAGCCGAACCCAAAAACGCTTTTTATTTTATGGGCTGGGGGTAATGATTTTTATCAAAATATCGTGCGTATTGCGTCAAAAAATGGTCAAGCAATTGCGCATCCAATTGATAATATCGTTAAAGCGGTAAAAATATTGATGCAACATGGCGTGCCTGTAGCAAATATCTATGTGCTTGATCTGCCTAATTTTTCAATGGTGCCAGCATTGACGAATTTAATTGATGAACACATTCATAGTCATATGATGCGTCAAAGTGTGCTAGCAGTGATTTCATCCATTTCACAAATGTATAACTTAAGTTTGCAAACTAATCTTGTGCTGCAGACTTTAGGTGAATTCCCTGCCAATCATGTCTTTCCAATCGATCGACTATTTTTAGATGTTTATTTTAATAAAGACAATGTGTTGGCAAATATTGGTATTACAAAACCTGTTGATTTAACCTGTGCCGATGCGAAAGGTTTGCCGTATTGTAATGGCTTTTTATTCTATAACGGCATGCATCCTACAACAACGGTGCATCGTTATTTAGCAAGTCAGCTGCTTGATTATATTCAGATGACCTAAAGCGCTCGAAGTCTTCACGCACTTCGGGTAATACGCGTTGAATGCGCTGGGTTTTAGTGTTGATAAAAACCCAATTGGTTTCAGCCTTGGCAACGATTTCACCGCGTTGATTGATAAATTCATATTTGCGTAGTGCGGTTGAGCGCTTTATCTCATCAACCCACGTTCTAGCCTCAATAACCTCGTTTAAGAAAACCTGCTTGATGTAGTCAATAAAGTGGGTTTTGGCAACCCATGTACAATGGTATTGATGATAACGCTTGGTATTCCAACCGCAGGCGTCTGAATGCATTACCGCAATATCCTGCATCCATTTGATATAGACGATATTGCTAACATGTTTGTTAGCGTCGATATGCTCTGCTATCACATTAAAATGTGTTTTGAATGTTTGCATAAATTATTCCTTTAATTGAAATTAGGCATCTATTATTTCAACACCCCGCCTCGCAAGCTTAAGCACCCCTCTTGCAAAGAGGGGAATTCAAAGTTGACTTAGGCTCAATTCCCCTCTTTGCAACATAGGTTTATAGGGATCTTTTCTATTCATTTAATTCTTCTCCTTGTAAAGTCTGAAAGCTCGACCAAGCTAGGGC
>NZ_JBXTEF010000029.1:0-10566 GCF_057495195.1 Cysteiniphilum sp.
TTCGATCAAAAATTTTGTAGACCTCATCATCGTTTCTTTTTCCAACTACAGTTATATAAAGTATTTCACTATCTGTCCTATAGATTATTCGATACTCACCGACGTCTTTACGAAAAAAGTCATCAGAACCTTTGAGTTTTATAACATCTTGTTGCTCAGGGTTTTTAGCTAGCCTAAATAGTTCTTTTACGATTTGTTTAAATTGCTTTGGTGGTAACTTATCAAGAAATTTATCAGCTTGTTTACTTAGATTTATCAAGAGCATTTTTTAGCTTATCCATACTTTTTTCAACACCAATATATCCATCTTTTTCAGCTTCTAATGCTTTATTAAGCCAATATGAATCTTCAATAGATTGCAATCTATCATATTCCTTTTTACTGATCAGGACAGCTTCATTTGATCGGCGTTTGACAAAAACAGCTTTATGCATTGCTTCAGTTAAATACTCACCTAAATGTGTCTTAAACTCTGTACTGCTTATCATGATTAAATAAACCTATTTGATTAATTTAATCAAATTATAGAATGTATCACTTAATAGGTCAAGATGTAAAAATCTTTATGAATCAGTTTAGCATATCCGCAGCTAACGAGTTGCAAAAATTTTATCACCTGCATCACCAAGTCCAGGGATAATATAGGCTTTTTCATTAAGACATTGATCAATTGAAGCGGTATAAAGCTCAACCTCGGGATGCGCTTTCTCAAGAATCGCAACACCCTCTGGTGAGGCTAATAACGTCACCACAATAAAGCGCTTACATCCTGCAGATTTAAGCAGTGAAATCGTTTTATTGATTGATCCGGCAGTGGCAAGCATCGGGTCGAGAATGACTGCAATGCGTTTATTAATGTCAACACATGCTTTGAAGTAATACTCGCGTGGCTTAGCAGTCTCTTCATCACGCTCGATACCGATCATTGTCACCGGCGCATTGGGTAATAAAGATAACGCTCCATCTAACATACCAAGTCCCGCACGCAGTATTGGGCAAAAAGTTGGTAGTGGCTTTTTAAGCATAGGTACCGCAAGCCGCCCCTGCCAATGCTCAATAATCTCCTCTTCAACCATTAGATCACTTAATGCTTCATAACATAACAACATGGCAAGCTCGCTAGTGATCATCCTAAAGTCACGACTTGAAGTCGACTCATCCCTTAATAGGCTTAATTTATGCTGAACGATGGGGTGTACGATTTCATGGGTTTTCATTGTTTAATTTTCCTGCTTACAAAATGTCTTAATAACAAACTCTCCTGTGCAAAAGCCTGTGAAATCCAGTCATAGGCATCAATACATTCTTGATATTCTTCTTTGCTATGCGTGGCTAGAAATTGCTGCTTTATTGCTTGTTGCTGCAAACGTGTCACAACATCGGCATTATATTGTGCATACGCTTTATTTTCGCTAGTCATCGACTCTACTAAAAATCCCGCCGCTGTTAATACTTCAATATATTGGATCATTGTCGTTGGATAAAGCGTTAACCCTTCAAGCTCACACATTTTATCGACAAGCTCTCCAAAACCTATTCCATCTGGACTTAACCAATCATTCACAATAAACATTCCATCTTTTTTACAAACACGATGTATTTCTGTAAATAATGGCAGTTTATTATCCAAATGCACCAATACACCTTTGGAAAATATCAAATTAAAGCTTAGCTCAGAAAAAGGCAAAACATCAGGGTTTTCTAAGTGATAGAAATGCGTGTTTGGTTTCTTGTAATGCTTATTTGCATGCTTAACCATATCGGCATTAATCTCAACACCATGATAATCAATGCTTGGATATTTACCTGAAATATATTGAGCCAAACCGCCTTGACCAAAACCAATTTCTAATACCTTTTTATTGTGTAAGTCAATACCTGAAAACAGCTGATCAATAGCTTCGCTCCCGCCTTCTGACATCATACCCTCACCATAGCAAAGCTCAAGCTGCGCACAATATTCTTGCGGGTATTCATCGATAATTTTCTGATAATCCATTATTTATCCTATGATCTAAAACACTAAAATGGGCAACTCGCCTTCACTGCAGGATATTGTGTTTTTAAGGCATCTTGATACCACATATTAAAGTCTTGTTTATGATACTTATAAAAGCTGTTCATTTCCTTAATTAACCACTTGCCATCTTTGGTTTTATTGGTCATAAAAACCTTTTGGCTGACTTTGTTGCCTGAGATAGAATTTAAATCAAATTTAAGTCCGTTATCACTCAACACACTATCTTTCATATCTGCGCGGTATTGCACTTCAATTTTGTCAGTAAACATAACGAGTTTCTTTTGAGGGTATTTGTTCAAACAGGCATACACTTCTGCATTGGTTGGCAAAATCTTTACTTCAGCGTTACGAATATAGCTCTCAGCAAAAGGCTGATTTGTGCCCCCTTTATTCTCAATAACGGTCACACCCTTTTGGTCAATGCTTGCGAGGTTTTTAAACGTAGACTCATTTGCTTTAGAAAACACAGGGGCTTTTTGGTTCGACAACACGCCCGTTGATAAATAAAACATGCTTGCACGCTCAGGCGTATAACTAATACCACCCATCGCGATATCACATTTTGTTTTAAGATCATCACTTAAGGTCGACCATGTACTATGCACAAATTCAACTTTACGCTTAATCTTATGCGCAAACTCTTTTGCGACAGTGATTGCAAAGCCTTTATACTCCTCCGTATTTGCATTGTATGATGTCAATGGCGGATAATCACCTGTGGTACAAACACGCAATAGTTTTTGGTTCGCTAACGCACTATTGCTAAATAAAACCATCACTGTTGCTGCACAGCTTGTAAAAATGACTTTCTTGATATTTTTGATACTCTTGATTGGCTTAACGTTCATTATGTGCTCCTGATATGTCACTTCCATCTTTATTAAAGCATGTCATCATATACTACATTCAATGCGATTTCCCAGCGCTATTTGCTCAAAGTCTTGCGCTGTTGTCACTGCTCTTTGCAGATCTTGAGCCTTGGTTATATAGCTCACAACTGCAACACCATCGACACCACATTGCCAGACATCAGGCATTTGTGACTCAAAAATTCCACCAATGGCGACAAGCGGTGTTTCTTGACAAAGCTTACGCCAAATACGCAATTTATCTAATCCTTGCTCATTAAACTTCATCTCTTTGGTCGTTGTCTGGTAAATGGGACCTAACGCAATATATGAAGGCTTAAGAGTTAATGCGCGCGCTAACTCAACATAGTTATGCGTACTGACTCCTAGACGCGATCCTGCTTGAGCAATCTCATGCAAATTGGCAGTATCTAAATCTTCTTGTCCTAAGTGCACACCAAAACATTGATGTTTAATCGCCAGCTGCCAATGATCATTAATAAACAAAGATAAGTTATAGGCTTTAGCAACACTATTTGCTTTTTTAATTTGAGCTTCCAACGCATCTGGGGATAAGTCTTTTAGTCGCAACTGAATGGTTCTAACACCTAATTTCGCCAATTTTTCCACCCAATCAACATGATCAACAACGGGATAAAAACCTATTGGATGATACATTTGTGGAAACTTTTTATGCTCAGCTTTTTGATAACTCACCTCTGGCAAATAATTCGCATGATCCATGGCATCTTGAGCATAATAACTTAAATTTTTAACCTCTAATTGGGGTAGGTCATTAACCGCTTTATCCATCTGTTGTGATAGATGATATTTGGCAATACATATTGCTTCTGTTATTTCCTGACCTTGCGCCACAAGAGCCGCAATACTGCTCGCTAAGGCGCAACCCGTACCACGTATATTACCCTCATAGACTGCTTTGCTTTGATAATGCACACCTTGTTGAGATGCAAGTGTCAAATAATCACAGCTCCTTTGGTTTTTGACTAGAGCATGTCCTCCTTTTAATAAGACATATTGTATTCCATATAAGCTTTTTAATGTGTGCGCAATCTCAACATATGGTTTTTGATTGATACTCTCATCATTTAACAAAATAGCCGCTTCAGGTAAATTTGGTGTTAATAAGTAACACAATGGCAATAACTGCTGCTTGAATACACTAATAATATCCGCACTCATCAACATACCACCTGAGCTTGTTGCAATCACTGGGTCACAGATATATTTCACCTGTGGATTAGCTTGCAAAAATTTACTTAGCATCTTAATTTGGGCAACCGAAGCTAGCACGCCACTTTTAATCACTTGTGGTTTATGACTATTGACAATCTCTGTAAATTGCTCATAGAAAATAGCATCCTCAACAGCGTTAAGCGCTATAAAATCACGATCATTTTGCACAGTATTTGCCGATATCACGGCAGCACAATCTACCTTAAAATAGTTAGCCACTTTGATATCTTGTAACACACCGGCGTGTGCTGTTGGATCAATACCACCAATGACTAACAGGTTGACTTTATTATTTTCTTTTATCATTACATTTTACTCATAAGCCCCAACGATTCTGGGTATAGATTTAGATAACTTTGTTGCGCTAAAAACTCGACATCATAACGCGTAAGGTAGTGTTTAATAATCTCAACAGGCACTGCTAACGGCAAAATACCTAAATGATACTGTTTGATTTTATGTTGCAAATCATCACGTTCTTGTTTTGAGATCAATTTGTTTATCTCACGCAACATGCGCTGCAAAATCGCATGATGTTTGCCTCGCGTTGCTACTCTTTGCAGCGCCATTAAGAACATTTCATAATAGCTTTTCTTAACCAATTCAAAGTTTTGCCGATGTCCATTAGCAAGCAAGCGACCCAGCGCTTTTTGCGCATCAGGATGATGTAAACGTAAGATAATTTTATGACGTGTATGGAAAGCCATCAGCTCATTAATGCTTTGTGCATGTAATACTTCATTTTTAGCTTGTCTAGTCAATAGCACACGTTTGATAAAATGCTCTTTCAAATAAGGATCATTTAAACGACCTTCATCCTCAAGTGGCAAAAGTGGGCAATGCTTTTTAATATGCGCCACGAAAAAACCATCTGCTTTGTTATGAATGATGCCATGCTTATCATTGTAAAGTTTAACACTGCCATTGCCGCAGCTAGGTGAGGACTTTTTTAAAATAAAGCCGTCAATATCTTGAAGGCTTGATGCGGCTTTATCAACACCTTGTTGTAATTGCACGCTGGCATCGGTAACTTGATCATGTTTCATTGCCACGATATTGTCATTCTCTTTCAACTCAAGATAAATAGGCTCACGCGGCACACCAAAACCTGCTGACATCTCTGGACAAACAGGCTGGTAATCAAAAACAAGTGCCAATTCTTGGGTGATCATTTTCTTATGAGAATTAGCACCATTAAAACGAACATTATTACCCAAAAGACAGCTTGAGACGGCAATCATTGGTTTATTTCTTACTCGCGTTTCCTTTGTATTTGACATATTCACTCCTTGTAACCTAAACGTTCAAAATACTTATCATGAACACAAAATCACATAACACAATATAGCTTAATTTAGTTTATTTGATGCCAAAATGGCGTATCTTGCAGTGGTGTACTTGACTGTGCTAGCTCTCTTTGCGGCATACGTTTAGCTAAATATGCTCTTCTACCAGACTCAATTGCTAAACGAAAGGCATCTGCCATCAGTGGCGGGTTTTCAGCTAATGCCACCGCACTATTTAAGAGTACGCCATCAAATCCAAGCTCCATGGCTAAGACAGCATCCGATGGTGTACCAATACCGGCATCAACAATGAGTGTAGTATCTTTTAAGCGCGAACGTAACAGCTTAAATGCCGATGGGTTAACAATACCTTGTCCACTGCCTATATAAGAACCTAGTGGCATAATCACTTCACAGCCTAAATTGACCAGTTGCTGGCAGACGATTAAATCATCAGTGCAATATGGTAGCACCTTAAACCCTTGATCAATGAGAGTTTCTGCTGCTTTAACAAGCTCAAACACATTGGGTTGCAAGGTATGATTATCACCAATGACTTCAAGCTTAATAAAGTCAGTATTGAAAATTTGCCTTGCTGCCTTAGCAATCATCAGCGCTTCATCTGCTGTTTTACAGCCTGCAGTATTAGGTAATACATGGCAGCCACTTTGCTGTATGCTCTGCCAGAAAAAGTTATTTTTACCACCATGTAACTCACGCTTCAATGCCACGGTGACCATTTGCGTTTGTGACGTATTAATCGCATCACACATACTCTCCAAGCTTGGGTATAGCGCTGTCCCCAAAAGCATGCGTGAATCAAGATTCATATCATAAAGCTGTAATTGCTCCATCTAACCACCTTGCATGGGTGTGAGAATATCGATCTCATCACCCTGTTTAATTTGTGTTGTATCATAAGCACTGTGATCAATAATTGATTTATTAACCGCAACTGCAGCATAGCTTGAAGCAAAGCCGATATCAGTTAATAACGCCTGTAATGATTGCTGAGTTTTCAGTTGCTTTTTCTCACCATTTAATACGATCTCTATCATGCTTTTTCCACCGTCATTTTTATATCATTCTTTATCTTATCGACAACTTTTAACGCATAGATGGGTGCTAAAAGATAACCATGTCGATAAAAACCATTAAGTGTTATCAGGTTATTCTGTTGGATGAGCCTTGGCAAGCCCTCTTTAAAGCACGGGCGTACTTGAGTGAAGTTTTTGATAATCCGCGCTTCGGCAAAACCCTCATCAACAGTTACTAAAGCGCTTAATAAAGTAAGCTGTGAAATCACACTCATTTGACTCATATCCTCTGATTGGACAATCGTCGCGCCAATATAATAAACTCCACGGCCACGTGGCACGATATATAGCGGCATGCGCGGATGGCACAATCTAGTGATTCCTGTGATGTTCACCTCAGGGGCATAAACCACTAAAGCCTCACCACGAATACCATATAAATCATTGAAGCTATCTTTAGCACTCAGCCCGCGTGTATCACAGACATAGTCATAATCTCTTTGCAAATCTTGCAATTGAGCTTTGGAAACATCTTGTGTCAAGTGTAACGAGACACGTGGATGATCCATTAAGTAAAGTGTTGATTGGCTAAAAAATCGCGGCACATGAACACAACCTTCACTCTCAATATGGAGCATGCGATGAGCAAGCTTACCTTGATTATATTGATCTATTAATGGAATTTGTGCATAAGCATGTTCATGTAGTTTCAATCCTTGAGCACGCGCAATTTTGGTTTCAAGATCACTCAGATCCAAAGGGTGAGCAATGACATTAGTTCCTGTTTGAGTGAAAATACCACCCAATAACCATCGGTCTATACACTGCCAAGCCTCTGCTGAAGAACATGATAGATCATAGATCATTTGCCCTTCATCTAATGCTTCAGAAACAGGTGCAATCATGCCAGCTGCCGCATAACCGCAACTTGATTTACCACTAAAATCAGCGCTTTTGTCATATAGATCAACCCTAATGTCAGCAAATGACTCAAGCAATGTGATTGCCAGTATGCGCCCAACAAGACCGCCACCAACAATCGCAACACGCATGCTATTCGACATGATAAATTTCAGCGCCTTGCGCTAAGAAATCCTCACTTTTCTGTTGCATGCCTTTGCTTGCAACATCCGCTAAATCAAGTTTATGTTCTTTAGCATAATCACGCACCTCTTGAGTGATTTTCATCGAGCAAAACTTAGGACCGCACATCGAGCAAAAATGTGCAAGCTTATGCCCTTCTTTTGGCAATGTCTGATCGTGAAAGCTTTGTGCTTTTTGTGGATCAAGGCTTAAATTAAACTGATCCTGCCATCTAAACTCAAAACGGGCTTTTGATAAGGCATTATCACGAATTTGTGCCGCAGGAAAACCCTTAGCTAAATCTGCTGCATGCGCTGCTAACTTATAGGTAACGATACCCTCGCGCACATCCTCTTTATCGGGTAAGCCTAAGTGCTCTTTCGGTGTCACATAACAAAGCATTGACGTGCCATACCAGCCAATTTGTGCAGCACCTATCGCTGATGTGATATGATCATAACCAGGTGCTATATCCGTCACCAAGGGCCCCAGGGTATAAAACGGTGCCTCAAAGCAATCCTTAAGCTCTTTGGTCATATTCTCTTTAATCATTTGCATCGGTACGTGCCCTGGTCCTTCAATCATCACCTGCACATCGTGATCCCACGCGCGCTTGGTTAGCTCACCCAAAGTCTCAAGCTCTGCAAATTGCGCTTCATCATTGGCATCTAAAATAGAACCTGGACGCAAGCCATCACCCAAAGAAAAGGCAACATCATAGGCTTTCATAATTTCACAAATCTCATCAAAGTGTGTGTAGATGAAGCTCTCCTTGTGATGCGCAATACACCATTTGGCAATGATTGAGCCACCGCGCGAGACAATACCTGTTAGTCTCTTAGCAGTTAGATGAATATATTTCAAACGCACACCCGCATGAATGGTGAAATAACTCACTCCCTGCTCAGCTTGCTCAATCAAGGTATCGCGAAAAATCTCCCATGTGAGTTTTTCTGCTTGACCGTCAACTTTTTCAAGCGCTTGGTAAATTGGCACCGTACCAATGGGTACAGGTGAGTTACGAATAATCCACTCACGCGTTTGATGAATGTTTTTACCCGTTGATAAATCCATCACTGTATCGGCACCCCAACGCGTTGCAATCACCATTTTTTCGACTTCCTCAGCAATCGATGAACTCACCGCAGATGTCCCAATATTGGCATTGATTTTGACACTGAAATTGCGCCCTATAATCATCGGCTCCATTTCTGGATGATTGATGTTGCTTGGAATAATCGCGCGTCCCAAAGCGATCTCTTGGCGCACAAACTCAGGCGTTATCTCATTGGGAATGTTTGCGCCAAAATCAACACCGGGGTGTTGTTTAAGTAAAACAGGATCTTGAATATGCGCATTTGCACGTTTGAGATTCTCACGCAGTGCAACATAGTGCATTTCTTTGGTAATTATTCCGCGACGCGCATAATGCATTTGCGTGACATTATTACCTTGCTTTGCTTTTAATGGCTTAGCACGCTTGGGAAATGCCAAATCTTTTTGTGTATGGGTAAACTCAGCACTAAAGTCTTCTAATGTTTCAATTTCATTATTGTCTTTGATCCATGCTTGACGCAATTTAGGCAAGCCTTCAACTAAATCATGACTATAAGACTCATCACTATATTGACCGGAGGTATCATATACCGCAATCTCAGGATTTTGCACGCGCCCTTGCTCGGTTAGCGTATCGCTCTGGGCAATATAGCGAAAAGGCACGTGAAGATCGTCATCCGTCTTAAGATATTTTTTGCTCGATGCGGGATAAGCTGCTTGTAAATCAGCCGATAAGGTCAATGACGCTTTGTCGCTAGTTGATGCTGTTTTTTTATGCTGTGGCATGTATGGCTCCTTAGATTTTGCCTTTTACATGCGTAGGAAAACTTTTTGTGATATATCGCGCCAATCATTTCAAGCACAGTACAAAATACAAATCGTTATAACAACTTCCTACGCTAGTACTAACTAGTTCAGGTACAAAGGGTTACAAAACTTACATTTTGCTCTCAGCCAAAGGCACCCCTGTTGTAAACGCGGTTTATCCTAAAGTAATTTTTTGGAGGTGTCTACTGCTAGATTTTGCTCTTAAAATAAATCTTAGCTACGAAGTTTTAGAAATGCATGGGAATATACATAATCTAAATGCTAAAAAAGATAAGACTAAAGATTCTTTTATACAAATGCGCGTGTCTCGTGAGCAAAAAGCAAAATGGGTTAAACAATCACCAAAATTAAAAATGAAATTAATTGAATGGATCACTAGACTAATATATAAATAAGTGAAAATAACTTTAACAAAGAACTCTGCCACTATGTTGTAGTTAGTTCCTCTCGCTTACTCGACCAGATATTGCCGTTTATATGTATTAATCTAATCAAGTTTTTCTAGCAATTTATCTGCAATAGCTATTGCCGTATCAACATATAAATCATAAGATTTTGCACTAAATCCTTGCCCAATAGTTACATTATTTAATAAACCTTGCAGTATTAAACCCACAAAATATTCTTTCTTAGTCAAGCCATTAGTTGGCGACAGCTTTTCTACTGGAAATGCCGGACTATCAGATGAAATCATATTTAAAACTCCTGTAATCTTATAAACTTATCTATTAAAATCACCTAACAACCAAATAATTATTTTGCCTGAAACTATAAGATATTAGTATGGCGCGCGCACAAACAATAAAATAGCACCTAAAACCAACGTGTACAAGAAGTTATTTTTTGCTTTCTTAGTCCTACCATGCACACAAGATTTATATTCATCTGTCTCTATAATTTTTAGTAAATCAACGTCATATACTTTTAGGTTTAACTCAAATTTGTGTGTAGCCATTGAAAGTCACGTTTATCAAGTCTGTACCAAAACCAAATTTTCTTAAACATTCTGATTTTGCAAAACCTAATAAAAAATCTCGATAATCCATACCATTTCGATATTGGTTTATTGTATTGCTTTTAATGCGAATCAAGGGTTGAATAATAATCAAAAATAAAGTTTACGAGTTGCCAATCCATAATTTATTGTGTTA
>NZ_JBXTEF010000030.1:0-4646 GCF_057495195.1 Cysteiniphilum sp.
GTGATTTTATTCATCTTATCTTTAACTCAACCATTTTAAAACCCACTTACAAAAAGATCCCTATAAACCTATGCTTGAAAAGAGGGGAATATAAAATAATCAATGTCTTAATTGCTTGAGATCTTTAGTGTGCGCTTTTGCATAAGCATCCAAAACATCACGCATAAGTTTCTGATAACCTGCTCTTTCTCGATCACCATGAATTGCCTTAGCAAGTTTAATGAAAAATTCTTTACTTTCTTTGCTAATATTCAAGGAAACTCTTTCTAGCTCATTTGCTGCCATCAGCTGTTTAGGTGTAGGCAGAAAATCGTCTATCAACATAAACTCCATAGGCTCATCGCTGTAACTTATCGCCACCTTATTTTCTGCGGTTCTTTTATTTTTCGTACTCTCTTTAATAGACTCATTTTTTGTTTTTTTCATGTTTTTCATATGCTTTTTTACCTTTTCTCCAGTAACCTGCGCCAAATATTCTTATTACGTCTTTCCTAAATGTAAACCTAACAGTCAAGATACCACCAGTTTCCACCCTGCCAATACAATAATATCTATCCTCACTTACACTATGCTCAACATCTTTAGCAATAAGACGTTGTTCATCATAAAAAGCCTGTTTAGCAACTGTAAAACTCACACCATGTTTTTCTAGATTCAATCGTTCTTTAGCACTATCCCAGTCAAATTTCATCACAAACCATCTAGTCACCTTATAATGATGATTATAATGCACTTAGTTTTGATTTCAAGAAAATAGATTTACTCATTTAAAATATGATACGATAGCCACGATTTATATATTTTGAAACAAAAGTTAAGGATAGTGATTATGACAATAATGGTCATTGGTAGTGCCAATATGGATCTGATTATACAGGTTGAACACATTCCAAGCCCTGGAGAAACAATTTTAGGTGGACAATTTTTAACAGCTTCAGGTGGCAAGGGCGCTAATCAAGCAGTTGCAAGTGCGCGCCTAGGTAGTGATGTGTGCTTTGTTTCCTGTGTCGGTGAGGATGGTTTTGGTGAAACACTTATCAATAATTACCGCAAAGACAATATCAATATCAAACATATCAAGCGCAGCAATAAGCCTTCGGGTGTTGCGATGATTTATGTTGCCAAAAATGGTGAAAACTCGATTGCTGTTGCCTCTGGCGCTAACGCTTTATTAACACCTCAAGATTTAGATAAACTCACCACGCAATTTGCTGATAGTCAAATTGTCCTGACACAATTAGAAACCCCTATTGAAACCATTATGCGTGCTGGCGAATTAGCCAAAAGTAATCAGTGCTTATTTGTACTTAATCCAGCACCTGCGCAAAGCTTGCCTGATACGCTTTACCCACTAATTGACATCATCACACCCAACGAAACAGAAGCCGCACTCTTGACGGGCATTGAGGTTACAGATGAGTCGTCAGCGCTTATGGCAGCTAAAGTGCTCTTTAATCGTGGTGTTAGTAACGTTATTATCACTATGGGCGTACAAGGTGCTTTCTTCTATGATGGCAATATTGCAAAGCTTATTCCCACACACAAAGTAGCTGCCATTGATACGACTGCAGCAGGGGATACTTTTAATGGCGCCTTGGTTAGTGCGCTTGCTCAAGATAATACCTTGCTAGAGGCTATTGCATTTGCTAACAAAGCAGCAGCGCTCTCCGTCACCAAACTAGGTGCGCAAAGCTCTATTCCTTATCTTGATGAAATCACACACTCAAAGAGCCATATATGATCGATCAAAAAGAACTTAAAGCATATCTCAATCAACTATTAAATGTTGATATGATCAAGGATTATTGCCCTAATGGTCTACAAGTCAAAGGCAAAAAAGATATTCACACCATTGTCACAGGTGTCAGTGCTAGCCTTGAGCTAATAGAAGCCGCTATTTTAAAGAAGGCAGATGCCATTCTTGTGCATCACGGCTATTTTTGGAAAGGCGAGAACCAAACTATTACTGGCATAAAATACCAACGCATCAAAGCACTGATCAAGCATGATATCAATTTGTTTGCGTATCATTTGCCGCTTGATGTTCATCCAACACTGGGTAATAACGCACAATTAGCTCAACTTCTAGATCTTAATGTAAGCGCTGAATTTAATACAGGCACCACACCAAATTATGGGATTATCTGTGATCATCACACCACATTAACAGATCTTACAAAGCTTATTACCGACAAACTAAAACGCACCCCTCTTATTGTCGGTAAGATGAATGGAAACATTCAAAAAATTGCCATTTGCACAGGGGGGGCGCAAGATTTTATTGAACACGCCTATCATGCTGGTGCAGATGTTTATATCTCAGGTGAAATCTCTGAACGTACTACTTTAATCGCTCGTGAGTTAGGTATTACTTATATCGCAGCAGGACACCATGCCACTGAACGCTATGGTATTAAAGCCCTTGGTCAGCATCTTGCTAAGCACTTTGACTTAACACATCACTTTATTGATATTGATAACCCAGTTTAAATTCATTTACTTCTTTTACTCTTTTTGATCTTTTTACTCTTTTGCCTTTTAGATATTCTGCCAACATTGCCTAAAAAATAAAAATAGTGTAAATTCGCCAACTTAACCGATGAGAAACACGATGGATTTCACTTATGAAGTTAGGACGCATTTTTTTTGGCGACCCTATCCCTAAAGCACAAGCTGAAGAGCATGCTTTATCAAAGAAACACGCATTAGCTATTTTTTCTTCCGACGCACTATCCTCCGTAGCATATGCAACTGGTGAGATTTTAACAGTCCTTATCTTAGCGGGCACTGCAGCTTTAGCAATGTCGATGCATATTGCTATTTTTATTGCCATTTTGATCGTTGTTGTTGGGATATCCTACAAACAAGCGATTGATGCCTATCCAGAAGGCGGTGGCGCATACATTGTGGCACGTGAGAATCTAGGCACCTTTATGGGACTTCTTGCCGCAGGTGCGCTTATGCTTGATTATATCTTAACAGTAGCGGTGAGTGTCTCGGCAGGTATCTTAGCGATCACTTCGGCTTTTCCTGAAGTACAATCACATGCTGAGCTTATGGCCGTTATTGCAATTATTTTTATCATGTGGATGAACCTGCGAGGTATGAAAGAATCTGCTTCTGCCTTTATGTGGCCTACTTACGCTTTCGTTGTTGTTATATTATCTATGATTGGCATTGGACTTTATCGCTATCTGTCTGGTAATTTACCTCCTGTTGATTACTCACATGCCACGGACCTTATGGCGCCATTAACAGGAGTCTTAACCTTAACACTCATACTACGCGCTTTTTCATCAGGGTGTTCAGCAATGACAGGGATTGAAGCGGTTGCTAATGGTGTGATGTCATTTAAAAAGCCACGCGCTAAGAATGCATCAATCACCTTGATGGTTTTAATCGTACTCTTGATTTCAATGTTTTTAGGCATTTCTTTTCTGGCGTCTAAACTTGAATTACAACCACTCACAGATCAAAGTTTATTATCACAAATCGGACATAATATTTTTGGTGGAGGGGTATTTTATTATCTATTGCAAACGGTTACTTGTTTGATCTTATTACTCGCAGCCAATACCTCTTTTGCGGGTTTCCCACTTCTAACCTCAATGATTAGTAAAGATGGTTACTTACCAAGACAACTACAAAACGTTGGTGATCGATTAGCCTTTAGTAATGGCATTTTAGCACTTGCTGTTTTTGCTTGTGTGTTAATTATTATCTTTCAGGCAAATACCAGCGCCCTTATCCCACTGTATTCCATTGGCGTATTTTTAGCATTTACTTTGTGTCAAGCCGGTCTTGTACGTGTATGGTACAACCGTCGTCGTGAAGTCAAAAGTTGGTGGATTAAAGCTAGTATCAATAGCTTTGGGTGTCTATGTACTTTTATTGCCGTTATCGTCGTTATCGAGTCTAAATTTTTTGAAGGCGCGTGGATTATCATCATCGCTTTGCCACTGTTAATTTTAATGTTTTATCGCATTGCTCACCATTATCGTTTGGCAGATCAAGAATTATCATTAAGTGCTGATACCGGTTTGATTGAGACTTCATTGCAAAAAGACACACAATTAAAAGTGATTGTACCTGTCTCCAAATTACATAAAGGCACGATTGCAGCGCTTAGTTTTGCGCGCAAAATATCGCCTGATATCACACCTGTGACCATCAACATAAACCCTGAAAAAACCGCACGCTTACAAAAGCAATGGAATGAATTAAACTTCCCTGAAGAGTTAGTTGTTCTGGATTCGCAATATCAATCCCTCTCAAGACCGCTTATCAAGTTTATTCGTCGCACCGATTTAACTGAACCTCAGCGTGGACTGGCTGTGTTAGTTTTACCCAAAGCAGAAACGACCAAGCTATGGCATACTTTCTTACATAATCAAAAAACTGCTCTTTTGCGTTGGGGTTTAAAAAGTGTTAGTAAAACCGAGACCAAAGGTCAAGCACGGATTATTGTTGAGGTGCCTTATCAATTAACTGTTTAATTAATTGCCACTGAAGAAAATACTTCACCTTTATAAATTGAAAAAAACTATGCACATAAATTCGTACATCTTAATTGGGAGTGTTCATAAAACTGTGTCAATTTAAATTTAATATTGATGTAGTGTGTTATTGCTAGAATAAACAGAGCA
>NZ_JBXTEF010000031.1:0-12766 GCF_057495195.1 Cysteiniphilum sp.
CCACAAATATTGACGGGTGTCAAAAATATCTGTGATATATTAGGCGCCGCAGATTAGTTTACTGAAGTTATAGAAAAGCTATGATTTTATAAACACCCCGTCAGCCTACGGCTGCCACCCCGCTTGTAAAGAGGGGAATTGGGCAATGGTGATTTTAATCCCCCTCTTTGCAAGAGGGGTGCCAAGCTTGCGAGGCGGGGTGTTGAAATACTAAGAGTTCGTAACTCCAGTTAATTTACTATTATTCTGCAAGAAAATAACAGGAGGATGATTTATGTTACATAGTGCTTTTTTTGGGGAATTGCTTGGCTGCCTTGTATTGATACTCTTAGGTGGGGGTGTTGTTGCAGGCGTTTTATTAAAACAATCCAAAGCAGAAAACAGTGGTTGGATTGTCATTACTGCAGGTTGGGGCTTTGCCGTCATGATGGGCGTGTTTGTTGCTCAAGCTGCAGGCTCGCCACAAGCCGATATTAATCCTGCGGTCACCTTAGCCAAGTATCTATTAGGAGGCGTTTATCCTTCCTTTGGCGAAGTCTTATTATTATGGATTGCGCAAGTGATTGGCTGTTTTTTAGGGGCTGTCCTTGTTTGGCTTGCCTATTACCCACATTGGCAATATACCGATAATGCACACTTTAAGTTAATGGTGTTTTCAACTTATCCGGCAATGCGTCATAAGGGCAGCAATTTTGTCACAGAACTGATTGCAACAACGTTTTTGATTGTGTTTGTCGGTGCTCTGATTAGCTATGGTAATCAATTACCCTTTGCTAACGGTTCTTTACCTTATGTCTTTGGTTTTGCCATTTGGGGGATTGGTTTATCTTTGGGCGGTCCTACAGGTTATGCAATCAATCCGGCACGTGATTTGGGACCTAGAATTGCACATGCTTTATTACCCATTAAAGGCAAAGGCTCAAGTGACTGGAGCTATGCGTGGGTGCCGATATTAGCACCCCTAGCAGGCGCAGTTTTAGGATTTGTGTTGATTCGTGTTTTTATGTTTTAAATCACCAATCCTGCAATCAACGCTGACAAGAAACTCACCATAGTAGCACCAAAGACTAATCGCCAGCCGTGGCGTGACACAAATTTAGCGCGCTCGCCATTTAAAGCGGCAACCGCACCAACGATAATGCCAATTGAGCCAAAGTTAGCAAAGGATACTAAGAATATAGAGATGATTGCAACACTATGCGTTGAGAAGTGTGTCAATTGATCTTTTAATGACAACATCGCAACAAATTCGTTAGAAACAAGCTTGGTTGCCATAATGCCGCCGGCTTGAACGATCTCATTGCCTGGAATGCCAAGAAGCCATGCAATTGGTGAGAATACATAGCCTAGAAGGGTTTGAAAGCTAATACCAAAGATGCCGTTAAAGATACCATTTAACATTGCTAGTAATGCAATAAAGCCGATAAGCATCGCACCAACGATAATAGCGACTTTAAAACCATCAAGAATATACTCGCTTAACATCTCAAAGAAAGCTTGCTTTTTATCAGCATGCAAGCTCATATCCTCAAAGCTCTGCTCTTTTGAGTAGTCATATGGGTTGATGATATGTAAAACAATAAAGGTGCTTAGCATATTTAAAATCAAAGCAGCAATGATATATTTAGAATCAAGGATTTGCATGTATGAGCCAACAATCCCCAGAGACACGGTTGACATTGCCGTGGCGGCCATCGTATACATTCTGCGCTCTGAAATCTCAGATAGAATATTCTTATAAGCAATAAAGTTTTCAGACTGTCCCAAAATCAGTGAGCTTAAGGCATTGAAAGATTCAAGTTTGCCCATGCCGTTGATTTTGGACAAAAGCCAACCACCACCACGGATAATAAGTGGCAAGACTTTAAGGTATTGCAAGATACCAATTAAAGCCGATACCAAAACAATTGGCATTAACACATTAAAGAAAAAGACGAAGTTTTCAGGTACGACCGAACCAAAGACAAACTTAGTTCCTTCCATCGCGTATTGCATGACATGATCAAACCCACTTGAAATGACGCTGATAATGTCAGCGCCAACGGCGGATTTTAATAAGAAATAAGCGACAATAATCTCAATAATAATCAGCTGAATAATAAAGCGTGCTTTAATGTTTTTACGATTCATGCTTGTGAGATATAGAATCACAGCAAGAATGATCAGTGCGAGTAAAAAGTGTAAGATTTTTAGCATCGTGTGCAGACTCCCTCTTTAGTTTCTTTTAATTTTTTGTGGTTGAATTTAGGCAAACGGGCGCATCTTAATACTTTTGAATTAAAATGTCATGTAATTTAGGAATTTCAAATTGAAGCAATTGACCAACTACGGCAAACCATTTACCATTGTCTATCATTTTGTTTTATAGATAATAACTGTTTCATGTATATCACACTTTTTATAAAAAAAGATTGCCCGTATTCGCATAGCGCACGCATTGCCTTGGAAGAAAAACGTATGAGTTTCAAGGTGGTTGAGTTAGATGAAATCATTGATAAAGAAATGATTTTAGAATTAAACCCTGAAGGAACGTTACCGATCTTAAAAGAGCGTGACTATGTCATTTATGATCCTGAGGTGGTGATGCTTTATATTGATGAGCGTTATCCGGCACCTTCACTGTTGCCAAACTATCCGGTTGAACGTGCACGTACGCGCTTGGCGATGACACGAATTGATCGTGAGTGGTATTCATTGCTTAATTTTATTTTGTGCGGTACGGATCAGAAAAAAGTTGAAGAAGCTAAAGTGGCATTGGTTGATAGCTTTAGAGCCATTGAGCCAATCTTTTCAGAGAATGAATTTTTTATGTCAGATTCAATGACGTTGGCAGATTGCTCGCTAGCGGCATTGTTGCATGCATTACCAGCGCAAGGCATTCCTTTGGATGAGTCATTAGGGGATATCACCAAATATGCTGAGCGCATTTTTGCGCGTGAGTCATTTCAACGCACCTTGCCAAAACAGGTTAAGAAAGTTTACCGTCGTCACTAGGAGTTCATCGTATGTGGGCAGATCATGCTATTAATTATTTGTTTTTCGTGCTTGAGGCAGCAACGATTGTTATTGCTATTATCATTGCCTTTGGGTTTATCTTGGCTTTGTCACTAAAGGGTAAGGCGGATAACAAAAAAGGGCAGTTGGTTGTTAAGTCATTAAATGAAGCCTACCAACAACGCCAAGAGCAGTTAGCACATGAAGTACTGAATAAATCAGCATTTAAAAAAATGCATAAGGCAAATCAAGAAAAGCTAAAGCTTGCACACAAAGCGCAACATGATGATTTGAGTAATGTTTTTGTCATTGATTTTAAGGGTGATATCAAAGCCTCGCAAAGTGAAGCCTTAGCAGAAGAAGTCAATGCTATTTTACAGATTGCCAATAAAAATGATGAAGTGGTTATCCGCTTGGAGAGCCCAGGTGGGGCTGTCAATGGCTATGGTTTAGCCGCAGCACAATTAGCGCGCATTAAAGAAGCTAATCTTAAACTAACAGCAGTGATTGATCAGGTTGCCGCCAGTGGTGGCTATATGATGGCATCAGTTGCTGATACGATTATTGCTTCACCTTTTGCCATTGTTGGCTCAATTGGTGTCGTGGCACAATTGCCAAATATTCACCGACTTCTTAGCGATAAAGGGGTTGATGTTGAGCTGCATACTGCGGGCAAATATAAGCGTACCTTGACCATGTTGGGTGAGAATACTGACGAGGGGCGCGAGAAATTCAAAGAAGAGCTTGAGGTTGTACATAAGCTTTTTAAAGAGCATATCGCTCACTTTAGACCGAACTTAGATATTGAGAAAGTAGCAACAGGTGAGTACTGGTTTGGGCAGTCTGCTTTGGAACTTAATCTAGTTGATGTACTTAAAACAAGTGATGCCTATTTATTGGATAAATACCAATCGGGATCATTAAAGTTATTTCATATCGAATACAAAACAAAAAAATCAAAACTCGCGAGTATGTGCCATAGTGCGTTGAAAGTCTTTCAACGCGTTGGACCATGAGTGTCAATAAATGTCTGATATTGATATAAGTGTTTTTCATGCTGATTTTATTGAGCAAATCAAAGCATCATTAGCGCAAAATCGTTTGGCTCACGGGATTTTATTAAATAATATTGATCATTTGCCACTTGAGTCGTTACTAACTAAACTCACGGCTGTTTTATTAGAACATGATATCGTGGATGATCTGGCGACAGCTGCGGATGTTTTTTATCTGAAAGCAGATGATGGGCAAATCAAGATTGATCAAATCAAAAATCTATTAGAAGGCATTTATCTAACAAGCCATGGCGCTAAAGCTAAGGTGATTGTCCTGTGCCCATTGGAAGCCTTAAATATATCTGCTGCCAATGCGTTATTAAAGAGCTTAGAGGAGCCGCCAGAGAATACTTATTTTGTGATGACAACTAATCAATTACAGTGGATTATGCCTACATTGCGATCGCGTGTTCAAGTGTTTGATCTGGCGTTGACATTGGCACAAAAGAAAGCGTATCTCACGCAAAAGTATCAAATGAATGATGGGGATATTGCCAAAGCATTAGCGATTAGTAAGGCAGATCTTCGAGTGATTGATCGCATTAAGACGGATAAGAGTTTCTGGCAACTACGCAAAGAGCTAATACAAGTCATTCAAGGACAGTTATCACCCTTGGCATTAAGCATTGATATCAATGTCTATTATCAGGATGCGATTTATTGGTTAACCAGTTTACTGATCGATGCTTATTATTATCGTTTGGGTTTATCACAAACCATGCCAACACAAGAGCAAAAGGCGTTATTAGATCGATTGATTAATCGCTATGATCATATTGCGTTATATGGTTTTTATCAGCGGCTATTAAAGCTTAAGGCCTATGAGGGTAAGCACTTTAATGTCAATAAACAGTTAGCTATTGAGAGTTTTTTGATAGAGTTGAGTGCTTAATTTAAGAGCAATTATTTTGGCTAAGACTAACTATTCACCCACAAGTGCTCACCGTACCCTGAGCATCAGTCGAAGCGATGCACTGAGCATTAGTCGAAGTGTGGTAAGCTTGGGAGTGTCACACTTTATAGAGGCTTCGACTTACGCTCAGCCAACTATACAATCAAAGTGGGCAGGAATATGGTTAGAGCAATTATTTTTTATGATCAATATGCTTGGCAAGAAAAATACCTTGAGCAATAACAAATACAAAAGTAATTCCAAGCATACCAAAGAGCTTAAAGTCGACCCAGATATCTGTTGAGAAATTATAAACAACAACGAGATTGATCGCGCCTAAAAACAAGAAAAACAACCCCCAGATATTATTAAGGCGTTTCCAGATTTTTTGTGGCAATTCAATGCTTTCTTCCATCAGGCGTTGAATAATTGGCTTTTTCATTAAATAGGTTGAGAAGATAAAAATCACACCAAATAGCCAATTGACAATGGTGACTTTCCATTTGATCAATGCTTCATCATGGAAGTAGACGGTAGCACCACCTAGGATTAACACCAAGACAAATGTCACAACATGCATCATCGATACTTTGCGATAGCGGATAACTTCATAGGTAAGCTGAATTGCCGTGGCGATGATGAGTGCCACCGTGGCAGTATAGATATCATACATTTTATAAACGACAAAAAAGATGATAATAGGGAAAAAGTCAAAAAGCAGTTTCTTCATATTCTCTCCAGAGAGGGTTAGTGGTACACTTAGCACAAATTTTCGCGACCAGTATAAAGTAAGAAGCTGCTATGAGCCAATACATTGAAATAAATCCTTACTCATCGAATAAGGCTGTCTTAGCAGAAATTGTTAATGCTTTAAATGATGGCAAGGTGATTGCTTATCCGACAGACTCAGGCTATGCATTAGGATGCAAGATGGGCTTGAAAAAACCATTACAGCAAATAAAAAAGATTCGTGATTTGAATGATAAACATAATTTCACAATTATTTGTCGTGATTTATCTGAGATTTCGCAATATGCCAAGGTTGATAATAGTGCTTATCGTTTACTCAAAAGAGCAACACCAGGTGGCTACACCTTTATCTTGCAGGCAACGAGTAAAGTACCGGGGTTAATGTTAAACAAAAGCAAAAAAACCGTTGGCATTCGTGTGCCAGATCATCCAGTGCCTTTGATGCTAAGTGAGGCATTAGGCGAACCACTATTAAGTACCACTTTTATCTTGCCAGATCAGGATAATGCACTTGTATATAGCGAGGACTTTGCCAATGAACCCTGTGCACAGATGATTGATTATATTCTTGAGTCGGATTATTGTGGTTATGAACCAACAACGGTTGTTGATATGACCGAAGCCCCTGTCGAAATATTGCGCGTTGGCAGTGGTGATATCAGTATATTTGAATAATTTAGGAAGAAAATGCAGGATCAATACTACAGTATTATTAATGAACAGTTATTACAGCCATTTGATTTAAGTTTGGAAAAATTAAAAGGCTTACTGAATTTATTAAGCCAAAAGCGAATTGATTTCGGTGATTTGTATTTGCAAAAGATTATCTCTGAAAGCTGGATGCTCGATGATGGCGTTGTCAAACATGGCAGTTTTGGTATCGAGCAAGGCATTGGTGTCAGGGCCGTTTTTGATGGTGAGACAGGCTTTGCTTATGCCGATGATTTGCATCTGAACACCATTGAGAAACTGATTAAAACCGCACTTTACTTATTAAAAGACAGTGCTAATCCTCATAAGGTTGAAAAACTTAACACGCCACACATTATTCGCCATTATCCAGCATTGTCCCCATTGGATAGCATGCCTGCGGAAGATAAAATTGCACTGCTTCATCAAATTGATGCTTATGCTAAATCATTAGATAGCAATATTGAGCAAGTTACCGTTTCCATTGCCTCAAATATGGAAATGGTATTGATCTTAAATACCGATGGTTTGTGTGTGATGGATGTAAGACCGTTGGTGCGTATGAATGTCAGCTTAATTATGGTTACTGATGGTAAGGCAGATCAAAAGCGCGAAAGCTTTTCAGCTGGTGGCGGTGGACGCTATGACTATCATTACTTCACTGAGCATAACTTATGGAAGTCTTATGTTGATGAAGCGTATAAGGGTGCTAAAACTAATCTTCAGGCAAAGCCTGCACCTAGTGGCAAAATGCCAGTGGTACTTGGCTCAGGTTGGCCTGCGGTACTTTTACATGAAGCAGTAGGGCATGGTTTGGAAGGCGATTTCAATCGCAAAAAGAGCTCACATTTCTCAGGAAAAATCGGGCAAAAAGTTGCCTCAGAGAAATGCACGGTAATTGATGAAGGCTGTATTGCCAATCGTCGAGGCTCACTTAATTTTGATGATGAAGGCACACCAACTCAGAAAACGGTGTTGATTGAAAATGGTATTTTAAAAGGCTATATGCATGATCGAATTTCAGCGAAAGCCTTTGGCGTATCAGTAACAGGTAATGGCAGAAGGCAATCTTATGCGCATATACCATTGCCTAGAATGACGAATACCTATATGTTGCCAGGTGAGGATACACTTGAGGATATGATCCAAAGTATTGACTATGGTATCTATGCGACTCACTTTAATGGTGGACAAGTGGATATTACTTCAGGGCAATTTGTATTTGTGATGGATCAGGCATATTTGATCAAAAATGGTAAAATTATACATCCGGTCAAGGGTGCGTCTTTGATTGGTCATGGTCCGGAAGTGATGCAAAAAATCTCGATGGTGGGTAGTGACTTTGCTTTGGATAAAGGCATTGGCGTTTGCGGCAAGGATGGACAGTCTGTGCCTGTCGGTGTTGGGCAGGCAAGCCTTAAAATCGATGAAATAACAGTTGGTGGTTGTGAATAGAAGTGTATAACCTCAGTAAATAAATACATTGTAAATGACTAATTAGCCTTGTGTTGGTTGAGCAATTCATAATGCAGATAAAATGGATGAGATAAAGAAAATGAGCAATAAAGGAAAGGCAATAAGTAGCGCTAAGAAAGCAATACTGTTGGTTAATTTAGGAACGCCTGACTCATATCAAGTCAAAGATGTGCGTAAATATCTTAAAGAATTTTTGTCTGATCGGCGTGTTATTGAAGCATCTTCATTCATTTGGCAACCCATTTTGCGTTTGTTTATTTTGCCATTTCGCTCCCCTAAAACCGCTAAGCTTTATCAAAGTATCTGGTTTGAAGATAAACAATTATCACCGTTGATGTATTACACACAAACTCAAGCACGTAAACTTGCCGATAAGCTAGATAATGAGGTGATCGTTGATTTTGCAATGCGCTATGGTGAGCCATCGATTAAAGCAAAGATTGAGGCTTTGAGTATTCAAGGTGTTACTGAAATTACTATTGTGCCACTTTATCCGCAGTACTCAGCCACAACAACGGCGTCGGTTTATGATGAGGTTTTTCGTGTGTTGCAAACAATGCGTTATCAACCTAATATTGTCGGTATTGCTCCTTATTATCAGCATCCTGCTTATATTGAGGCATTAAAAGAGAGTGTTTTAAGTTATCTGGAGACAATCGATTTCACGCCAGATGTGTTGTTATTGTCATTTCATGGTATTCCACTGGAGTGTGTACAAAAGGGTGATCCGTATCAAGCGCATTGCTTAAGAACCTTTGAGCTCCTTAAAAGTGCACTGAGTGAAACAACGCTAGATATTCAACTATCTTTCCAATCTCGCTTTGGACCCAAAGAATGGCTTAAACCATATACAACAGATGTGTTGGCAAATCTCGCCAAAGCGGGCAAAAAAAATGTGTTGGTGATAGCACCTGGCTTTGCTGCGGATTGCTTGGAAACGTTGGAGGAGTTAAAAGAGACGGAACGTGAGACATTCTTAAATGCTGGTGGTCAGCATTATGCTGTTATCCCGTGCTTGAATGATCGTGATGAGCATATTAAGATGTTGAAAAGCATTATTGGTGAGTAATATCGATGATGCTGCAAAAACCAGAAGTTCTTCTTTGGTTTCGCCAAGATTTAAGAATTATTGACAATCCAGCGCTTAATGCAGCACTCAAAAGTGGTGTGGTTTTGCCGATTTATATTCTTGATGATAATGATTCACAAGACTGGCAAATGGGGGCGGCAAGTAAAGCATGGCTTCATTATGCATTACAATCCTTAAATCAGACACTTCATCATCGACTACAGTTTTTTATAGGTGACCCTTATGAGATCATTACTGAGCTTACCAAGCGCTATGATATTAAGCAGGTATTTTGGAATCGCTTATATGCACCATGGCAAGTCTCGCGAGATAAACATATTAAAGCGCAATTGAAAGCGGACGCGATAGATGTGCATAGTTTCAATAGCAGTTTATTGTGGGAGCCGTGGGAGGTATTAAAGCATAATGGTGAACCTTACAAAGTATTTAGCGCATTTAAGCGCCAAGCACTGCAAGTCATGCCACCAAGAGCACCATTAGATGAGATTAAAGAGATACAAAACTGCTTGACTGAAGTTAAAGTAAGTAATAACAGTTTGGCGGATCTAAACTTATTACCTCAGCATGATTGGTCAGAGAGGGTATTATCACATTGGCAAATTAGTGAGAAGGCGGCACATGATTATTTAAATACCTTTGTTGAACATCATTTAAATGAGTATCAATACAATCGTAATATTCCTAGCTTAAACGCAACATCTAAGCTTGCACCGTTTTTACATTTTGGGCAAATATCGCCACACTTTATCTGGGATAGAGTGCGTTATGCAAAATGTGATAACGATAATAAGCAGACCTATTTATCAGAGATTATATGGCGCGAGTTTAATTATGCATTGCTCTATCATTATCCACAATTAATTGATCACAATTGGCAGCAAAAGTTTGATCATTATCCATGGCAAGACAATAAGCAATTATTAATATCATGGCAACAAGGGAAAACAGGTGTTCCGATTGTTGATGCGGGAATGCGAGAGCTTTGGCAAACGGGATTTATGCATAATCGTGTCAGAATGATTGTCGCTTCATTTTTGACAAAGAATTGTCATATTCATTGGCATCATGGTGCCAGATGGTTCTGGGATTGTTTATTTGATGCTGATTTGGCCAATAACAGTGCCAATTGGCAATGGGTTGCAGGAAGTGGTGCTGATGCTGCTCCTTTTTTTCGCATCTTCAATCCAGTCACTCAAGGGCAAAAGTTTGATGGTGATGGTGAGTATATTCGTCGCTATTTATCTGAATTAAGTCAACTGCCGAATAAGTATTTGTTCTCACCGTGGTTAGCATCTGAGGATGTTTTGCAAAGTGCTGGCATTAGGCTTGGTAAAGATTACCCTTATCCAGTTGTTGACCTTAAAGTCTCAAGAGAGGAGTCTTTGGCAAATTATAAAAATTTGTAGTTTTAGTATGGCGTAGCTGGGTGAGTTGGTTATTGATTTCCTATGGAGCTACCCATCTGCAAATAGAGAGATTATAATTATTGGACTTTAACCTTGGTGGCGACTAGAAAGTGAATTATTTACCACTTTTTTTGTTGGTTATTCTTTTTATTGCTGCGTCTTTGCGTAAAGTAGGGCGATTTTCAGCACCTATTTGGTTGGTGATGTTGATATGCGCCATTATTGTTGTCGCTAGTGGTAATATCTCGCTGCAGCAGGCTTGGCAGGCGATTGATTTTCCGACGATTTTCTACCTTTTTGCAGTTTTCTTTATCGGTAGCGCATTACATGATAGTAGGTTGTTGGATGTGATGTTGGTAAAGTATGTTGTGCGTCATGCGTCACAAGAGAAGTTACTATGTATTTTGTGTTTTGGCAGTGGTTTGTTATCAGCACTTTTTCTTAATGATACGATTGCGATTATTGGCGCGGGTATCGTAATAACCCTGATTAAACGCCATTCGCTTGTCAGTACGCCATATTTATATGCGCTGGCGTTTAGTATGACAATTGGCAGTATTTTTAGCCCAATTGGTAATCCGCAAAATTTGCTGATAGCTAGACATTTGAGCACTCCATTTATTGGTTTCTTTGGCTACTTATTTATTCCTAGTATGATCACGCTTTATTCTTGTTATAGACTGATTGCATTTGTATATCGCAAAGAGCTACGCCTACCGATGAGCACTAATATCTCAATGACTGAAAGTGTGTCAATAAATGTTAAAGCATTTGCCCCTATAATCATTGCCCTGATGAGCTTTATCGTACTTATTATACTCAAAGTGCTATTAACGCTCATCGCGATGCCTTTTATTTCGCTAACCTATATTGCCCTTATTGCTTGTTTGCCGATTATCATTGCTTACCAACGACGAATGGCTGTATTTAAACATCTAGACTGGACGAGTATCATCTTTTTTGTTGCTATGTTTGTTTTTATGCATGCGGTTTGGTTAACAGGGATAACGCAGAGCTTTTTAAGTACGCATCAAGCATGGCTGCTTAATCCATTAAGCCTTATTATGATTGGTTTTGTGTTAAGTCAAATGTTATCCAATGTGCCCGCGGTAATGTTGTTGCTGCCATTATTAAACCAATATGGACAGACAAGTGAGTTATTCATCGCACTTGCGGTAGGTAGCACATTGTCAGGGAATCTTAGCATGTTAGGAGCAGCTAGTAATGTCATTCTTTTTCAATCGGCTGAGCGTGTGAAAATATTTGCTTTTCGCTTTGCGTCCTTTCTTTGTATTGGTTCAATATTGAGTTTGATTTTTTTAGGGTGTTATTGGCTAATGACTTTATTTTTTACTACTGTTTAAGCGTTTTCATCGGTAGCACAAACCCGTAAGCGATTGGTTTGAATTTGCTGATAAATAAGTTAGCTGACTTGGCATTGATGGTTTTATCTTTTGGGCTGTCGATGCTTTCAGCGATTTCTTTTTCAAGTTTCCTTATTTTCATCATGGTGTCACCTCTAAAAGTTGATTGGGTCATTGTTTAAAGTAGATCAAGATTTATTTTTTTGCCATATATTGCTCGTGAATCATTCTGTGGGCGATATAAATGCTACGGAAATGTAGTTGGAATAATACCCAATGCGACATAATGAGGATAAATAGTGCTGTTAATCCTCTAGTCAAATGTAATACACTAGCCTCAGGAATAATGATTACTCCTTATGGTTGTCATCAAGCATATGAAGAAGATTAAAGTTATGTTTGTCTGTATGGGCAATATTTGTCGCTCACCAACGGCGCATGGTATCTTGCGTAAACTTGTTGCTGAGGCGCATTTAGAACCTTATTTTGAAATTGAGTCATCGGGCACACACTCTAGTCAGTGGCACAAAGGTGATGCCTCTGACCCAAGAACGATAGCAACGGCATTGAAATATGATTGTGATATTCGTGACTTGCGCTCAAGGCAGTTAGTGGCAGAAGATTTTGAGCATTATGATTATCTGATTGCCATGGATGATAAAAACCTTAAAGATATGCAGATGATTGCACAAAATATCGACATGCAAAAGGTAATGAAATTACTACAATATGCGCCCACTTTGGCAATAAATAATGTGCCAGATCCGTATTATAATGATGGGTTTGATCAGGTGTATTTGATGATTGATACGGCATGCAGACATTTACTAGAAGTATTAAAAACCGAATTAAAGCAAAGCTAAGGTAAATGGCATGTACCTTAATTATTGGGCATGAATGTATATGAATAGTTGGAGTTATGGACTTTTTCTATTTCAACACCCCGCCTCGCAAGCTCGGCACCCCTCTTACAAAGCATAGGTTTATAGGGATCTTTTTGTAAGTGGGTTTTAAAATGGTTGAGTTAAAGATAAGATGAATAAAATCAC
>NZ_JBXTEF010000032.1:0-9986 GCF_057495195.1 Cysteiniphilum sp.
GGCAGACAAAAACAAACCGAAAGAGATCGTGGTTCAAGACTGGTTTGAATCTGAAGATCATCAAATTGATGAGATTGAGATTGAGCAATTTGTGCTTAGTAATAAACAGATCGATGTGATCATTCAAACATTGGCAAGCTTTAATGTTGAAACAGGTGTCGGTGAAGATCTGTTAAACAAAGATCAACAAGATGAAATCAAAAATGTGTTGGCAAACTCGTGGACACCAAAAAGTGCTTAAAGCTATACCGCTCGTAAATCATTTTGCGGTGTTCGGTGTTGAAGAAGTTTTTGATGCTTTTGAGTGCTTGAGTTGAAGATAATAGCTAGGACTATTGGCAAAATGCAAGCGCTCAAAAGGGCGTAAAATTCAATGACAGAAATGCTGTAAAATGGTTTGTGAGCGGTATATATGTAATAGTTTATTTTTTAACTTCAAACTGCTTAACGTGTTGTGTATAAGCACTTTGATCATGACTGGTAAAGCGGCGTTTATGCTCGTTAAGTAGGGTGCCGCCTAAGCGCGTGTTAATCTTCTCAATGCTTTTGGTGAAGTGATCAAAGCACACTTGTGGCTCATAAAATTGTACAAGATCAGCGATTTCACAACGGCATAATAAGCGTGTGTAGTCTTTTTGCGTGAAGCTCTCAGGATCAAATCCTTTGACTGGCGCATCCGCTTTGATGCTAAAGAGTACGTCTTTGTCTTGGGTTAACAGCTCAAAGCTTTGATCTTCAGCATTAAAGCTTAAACCACTATGTTTAAACAAAGTATCTAGATCTTCACCATTAAATACATAACCACGCGGTGCGCTAATAAAATAACTGACAATCCCTTTTTCAAGTTGTGGGTAATCTGCATGTGATGCTTCAAGCTCACTAATCGGTGTATCGGCTAATGGATCGACCTTGATGTCAGCCCCAAGCTCAATTTTTTGCGCAGCGTTCACTGCATTTTTGTCATGTGATGTTGCATCTTTGTGTGATTGCTTGGTATCAGCTGTTTGTTTATGTGTTGTTTTTTCTGCCTTTTGCGCTTTTTTGACGGCTTTCTCTTTTTCTTGAATGGCTTGCAGCTTGGCCATCTCACGCTTATATTTCTTGCGCTTGCTGCGGCGAAACGCATCGATCAACAGTAAAACTACGATGATAATACTGAGCAATAAAATCAATTGAACTTGAGTCATGTTTATAATCTATATAATGGTATTTCAATAAAGGCTTATTCTAATCAATGCATGCCTAATTAAAAAGACAAAAGCGCTAAGAATCTAATAAATTTATAATTTCATCGCTGACTTTGCGATCAGCGTCAAGCATTAATAGCTGATGTAGGTTGTGAAACGTTGCCTTAATCTCTTGAGTATACGCTTGATCGTCAAAGAATCGCTGTAACGCATGAGTAATTTGATTGGCTGTGAAATTCTTTTGCAAAAGCTCTGGTACTATTTCTTTATCAGCAAGGATATTTGGCAAGCCAACAAATTTTGTTTTTAGCATATGTTTAACAATGGCTGCCGTGATTGTTGACATTTGATAACCAATAACCATTGGTTTTTTATAAAGCATCGTTTCAAGTGCTGCAGTACCTGAGGCAACTAAGGCAAAGTCACAGGCTTGTAGCACCATGTGTGCATTACCATTGAATTTCTGAATATTGAGCTTATCAAGCAGTTCTTGATGTTTATTAATCTCACCATATAAACTTTCTTTCGCTACAGGCAGTAAGGTATCAAACTCATAACCTTGGCGTTTTAACTGGGCAATACTCTGTAAGAAAGTTGGCAGGATGCGAATGATCTCTTGTGTGCGGCTTCCAGGTAAAAGTGCAATGACTTTTCTATTGGGGTTTGTATCAATGTCAAGCTGCTTGCGTGCGCCAACTGTATCTTCATTGATAGGTACTTTATTGGCTAAAGGGTGCCCGACAAAGATCGCTTTGTGCTCATGTTTTTGATAGAAAGCCTCTTCAAAAGGCAAAATGGCAAAAACGACATCAGTAGCACGTTTGATCTTTTTCATGCGCCCTTCGCGCCATGCCCAAACAGAAGGGCTAACATAGTGCGCAGTTTTGATGCCGCGTGCTTTAAGCTTAGCTTCGATCGGTAGGTTAAAGTCAGGTGCATCAATACCAATATAGATATCCGGTGGATTATCTTGGCAATGTTTGAGAATGCCTTTGCGCACCTTTAAAATAGCAGGAAGGTGCTTTAATACCTCAAAAATTCCCATGACAGATAGTGTTTCGATGGGGTAAAGGCTTTTAAGGCCGGCATCGATCATTTGCTGACCGCCAATGCCTTCTAGAATGGCATCTGGATAATGCTGTCTTAATAAACGTACAACACCAGCACCAAGCTGATCACCAGAGAGCTCGCCAGCAACAAGCATAATACGCATTAGCGAATGATCCCGCGTTTTGAGCTTTCTAGTAATGCAACAAATCGCTCGATGGCTGGTGTTTCTTGTTGCATGACTTTAAGTTTTTCAATGGCTTCAACTAAACGTAACCCTTGACGATAAATGACTTTATAAGCCTCTCGGATCTGGCGAATATCTTGCGAGGAGAAACCTGCTCTTTTTAAGCCTTCGACATTAATGCCGCAAGGCGAGGTAGTAGGTGATGCCGTCACCATCAAATAAGGCGGGACATCCTGCGTGATTAGTGCCATATGGGCAATAAAAGCGTACGCTCCGATGCGACAAAATTGGTGAATGCCCGAGTTAATGCCAATCGTGGCAAAGTCATCGACATGCACATGTCCGGCAAGTGCGGCATTGTTGACTAATGTAACATTGTTGCCAACACGACAATCATGTCCAATATGCACATAATTCATAATCAGGTTGTTACTGCCAACACACGTAATACCATCTTCTTTGGCAGTGCCTCCATGAATTGTCACGCATTCACGAATGATATTGTTATCACCTAAAATAAGCTGTGAAAACTCACCATGGAAGGTACGATCAATCGGTTCTTCACCGACGGAAGCAAATTGGAATATACGGTTATTCTTGCCGATAATGGCATTTTTACCAATAACCGCATGAGCAGAAATATTACAGCCTTCACCGATTTTGGTATTTTCACCAATAATGGCATAGGGGCCTATCGTGACATTGTCAGCAATTTCTGCTGTTTCATGAATAACTGCTCTTTCATCAATCACGTTTATACTTCCCTATAAGCTGCAAGAAACTCAGCGCTCGCAACTAGCTCACCATCAACATAAGCCTGAGCTTCACTTTTGCACATACCACGCTTGATTTTGCCCATCGTTGCATGGAACTTTAAGACATCACCTGGTACAACAGGGCGCTTAATACGCACGTTATCAATTCCCGCAAGCACAAAAAGTTTCTTATGATCTAATTGATCTTGTTCACTTGCCATCATCTTAACGCCCAAAACACCAATAGCTTGTGCCATGGCTTCAACGATTAATACGCCTGGCATAATCGGTTGATTTGGGAAATGGCCATTGAAAAACTCTTCATTGGCAGTGACATTTTTCTGAGCAATAGCCGTGCCTTCCTCGACGTTAATTTCAAGGATTTTATCAATCAATAAAAAAGGGTAACGATGCGGTAAAATTTCTTTAATTTGTTGAATGTTAAGCTGCATGTGTAATGTGCCTTACGTTGGTTTATTCAGAATCTTTGCATTTCTTCTCGAGCATTTTAACACGAGTTTCCAGTTTATCTAACCTAAATATGCGCGCGCTGGTACGTTTCCAGTCCATATGCGGACGAGCATTAAATGCTGCAGTATAAAAGCCAGGCTCGGTAATGCTTTTGCTAACATTTGAGGCAGCTGCTAATAATACATTATCACAGATTTCCAAATGACCACTGACGCCAACTTGACCGCCAAGTAAGCAATTTTTGCCAATAGTAACCGATCCGGCAATACCTGTTGAACCCGCAATTGCGGTATTTTCACCAATAATAACATTATGTGCGATTTGCACCTGGTTATCAATTTTAACCCCATCGGCAATAATGGTGTCATCAATCGCGCCTCGATCAATAGAGGTACAAGCACCTATTTCAACATGATTGCCAATAGTTACCCCGCCAATTTGTGGAATCTTAACCCAGTTGCCTTTCTCATCTTTGGCATTGCCAAAACCATCGGAACCAATCACTGTATTGGCATGAATAATACAATGCTCACCAATGTGTACCCCGTGATAAATCGTGACATTAGGTTTAATTTCTGTCTTTGTGCCAATGATTGAGTTATCTAGGATCACACAATTAGCGCCAATAATAGCATTTTCAGCAATGGTGACATGCTCACCAATGACAACATTAGCGGCAATGGATGCACTTGCGGCAATTTTGGCAGAGTTTGCGATTGTGGCACTTGGGTGAATGCCAGAAAGAGCCTTAGGTGCACGATCAAACAAAGTAGCAACTTTGGCAAAGGCAAGATAAGGGTTATCAAGAACTACCGCATTGGTTGGGCAAAGCTCAAGCGCCTCTTTGGTTAATAAAACTGCTGAAGCCTTGGTGTCTTTAAGGTCATTGATATATTTGCTATTGGCTAGGAATGAAAGATGGCCTGATTTGGCACCTTTGAGTGTCGCTAAGCGATCAACAACAATTGATTCATCACCATGGACATAACCACCAAGATCTTCGGCAAGTGTTTTAAGTGAGTACATGTTTATATATCCTTATTCGTATAAAAAAAAAGCCCCATTAAGGAGCTTTTTGATCAACTGGCTAGTGCGCGATTACGCAGCAGCAACTTCCAATGCTTTGATCTTAGCAACAAGGCGACTCTTATGACGAGCTGCTTTGTTCTTGTGGATTAAGCCTTTAGTAGCATAACGATCTAATACTGGCTGAAGTTTAGCAAAACAATCTTTTGCTAAAGATAAATCGCTAGCTTCGATTGCTTTAATGGTTTTCTTCATGAACGTTCTCATCATTGAACGACGAGACATGTTATGTTGACGGTTTTTCTCTGCTTGTCTTACACGTTTTTTAGCTTGCTTACTATTAGCCAATGTATTTCTCCGATTATTTATTATTTATCTATATTTAGGTATCAAGTGGCAGATCACCACAATCAAGAAACGGACACGCTTTTCTGAAATAGGATCAACTGCTAATTTAAAATCGCAGCGTATTTTGAACCGATTTGAATGATATGTCAACACTGTGTTTTTAATCATTAGAAAAAAGGCGTAATTTTGGCTACAATGGCAAACTGCGTATTAATCTAAACGGCGAAAATAAAGTCATGCAAGCACAACAAAAGCAAGAAAAGAATGTCATTCATACCGATATCTTGGTGATCGGTGGCGGGATTAATGGTACAGGGGCGGCTGTTGATGCCACATTAAGGGGTTTAGATGTTACATTATGTGAAGCAAAAGACTTTGCCTCAGCGACATCATCAGCCAGTAGCAAGCTTGTGCATGGCGGTTTACGTTATCTAGAACAATATGAATTTAAACTTGTCAAAGAAGCCTTAAAAGAGCGGGAAGTGCTCCTTAACAAAGCGCCACACATTATCCATCCTTTGCGTTTTGTGTTGCCGCATGCCAAACATTTGCGTCCGGTGTGGATGATTCGTATTGGTATGTTTTTATATGATTTTCTCGCGGGTAAAATGTCATTGAAAAAGTCGCAGAAGATATCATTAGTCAACACCCTTGAAGGTGAGAATCTGATTGATGACTTCAGTGTTGGTTTTGCCTATTCTGATTGTCGGATTGATGATGCGCGTATGACGATGCTTAATGCACAACAGGCCAAAACGCATGGCGCTAAAATCTTGATGCCATATCAATGTGTCGAGGTAAAAAAGGTAAAAGAGGTGAAAAAGGCAGAAAGCAGCTGGCACGCGAAACTTGTAAATAACAAAGGTGATGAAGTAATTGTGCTTGCTAAAGCCGTTGTTAATGCCGCAGGGCCTTGGGTTGCCGATGTCATTCATGACGTGCTAGAGACGAGCTCTAAATCAGCAGTGCGTTTGATTAAAGGTAGCCATATTGTCGTGCCTAAGTTATACGAAGGTGATCATGCGTATATCCTGCAGAATGCCGATGGCCGCATTGTCTTTGCGCTGCCATATGGCTTCACCAGTGAGCATGACAATGAATTTACGTTGATTGGCACGACGGATGTTAATTATCAAGGTGATCCACGAGATATTGCTATTAGTCAGGAAGAAACCGATTATTTGTGTCAACTGATCAATGGGTATTTCAAAAGCAAAATTGCACCAAAAGATATTATTTGGAGCTATGCTGGCGTGCGTCCGCTGTACGATGATCATGCCAAGGATCCGTCTAAAATCACGCGTGAATACCATCTAGAGCTTGAGGATGATCAAGGTGAATTGCCCGTATTATCAATCTTTGGCGGTAAGATTACGACTTATCGCACATTGTCCAAACATGTGGTGGATAAGTTGGCTCCTTTTTTCCCAGCAATGCAAGCGTGCACAACCGATAAAGTGGCAACACCAGGTGGTGAGGCAAATTCATTTGCTGAGATTTTAATGAAGCTAAAAGCAACTTACCCATGGCTTAAAGACAAACACAGTTATCGCTTGGCATCATCGTATGGCACGCAAAGTCTTGATGTGTTAAAGGGTGCAACATCTTATGATGATCTAGGTATATGTTTTGGTTATAACCTTTATCAGCAAGAGGTTGAATATTTGATTGAACATGAATGGGTGCGCGATGTTGATGCATTATTGTGGCGTCGCAGTAAGCTTGGGTTATGGCTGAAGAAAGATGAAGTAGCGCAATTGGCACAGTGGGTAGAAAAGTATTTAAACAAAGGAAATTAAATGGAAAGCAGTTTTAAAAAAGTCCCAAAAACTGGGGTGATTTACGTTATGTCCAAGGCGCAAGCGCACGGTTTTTATTATGGTAATCCTGAGTGGTCTAATTTAGGACAAGGCGCACCTGAAACCGGAGACATGCCAGAGAGTCCTGCGCGTTTGAAAGATATCTCATTAGATCAAATCTCAGCTGAATATAGCCCTGTCGCAGGTGATATTGAGCTTAGAAAAGCAGTAGCTGAGCTATATAACCAGCGCTATCGCTTTGATAGAAAATCACAATACACCTATGAAAATGTGGCTATTTCATCAGGTGGCCGCTCAGCGCTTTGTCGGATTGCAGCGACGATGAATAATATTAATCTTGGGCATTTCTTGCCAGATTATACAGCCTATGAAGAGTTATTAAATGTTTTTGGTGGCTTTGTATCGATGCCGATTTCTTATCGCATTGCCGATGGTTTTAAGCCCGATGTTGCTGAGATGGAAAAAGCGATGATTAACATGGGTTTAGGCGCAATGCTGTTATCCAACCCATGTAATCCAACAGGACAGATTATTATTGGTGATGAGTTAAAAAAACTGATTAATTCAGCAAAAAACATCGGCTGCTCGATGATATTTGATGAGTTTTATTCGCATTATTTATATGATCAAAACCAAAAAACACTAAGTGCTGCCGCATATATCAAGGATGTTGAGAAAGACAATATTTTAATTGTTGATGGATTGACTAAAAACTGGCGTTATCCAGGCTTGCGTATTTCATGGACATTGGGTCCAAAAGAAGTTATTGAGGGTATTGCTTCAGCTGGATCATTTTTAGATGGAGGTGCTGTACACGCGATACAAAAGGCAGTTGTGCCATTGTTGGATCTCAAACATGCTGATCAAGAAGCAGATTCAATTCAGAGTGAGTTTGTTAAAAAACGTGATTATATGGTTTCACGCCTTAAAGAAATGGGCTTTGTATTATCAAGAGTCCCTGAGGGTGGTTTTTATTGCTTTGCCTCTTTGGAGAACCTGCCAGAGAGTCTTGCTGATGGCATGAAGTTTTTCAAAGCTTTATTGCAATACAAAGTGATTTGTGTGCCAGGTGAGTTCTTTGATGTCAATCCAGGGCAAAGGCGCAAAGTAGTTAATACGCGCTTAAAGAAATATGTGCGTTTAAGCTTTGGACCAAGCTTTGATGAGATCAAACTGGGTTTAGATAGAATACAACAGATGTTGAGGGAAGCGGTTTAGTTAATAGCCTGAGAACTACGCCGTAATTTTCTTGTACTTAATGCGATGAGGGTCAACAGAGTCATCGCCTAGGCGTATTTTCTTATCTTCGATATAGGCCTCGTAATTTCCTTCAAACCACACAACATTACTCTCACCTTCAAAGGCTAAGATATGTGTTGCCACGCGATCTAAGAACCAGCGATCATGCGAGATGATCATCACTGAGCCTGGGAAGGCAAGAATGGCTTCTTCAAGTGCGCGCAATGTCTCGACATCAAGATCATTCGTTGGTTCATCAAGTAATATGACATTGCCTCCCTTGCGTAGTAACTTCGCTAAATGCACGCGATTGCGCTCACCACCGGAAAGCTGATGAATAAATTTCTGCTGATCAGAACCTTTAAAGTTAAAGCGTCCAACGTATTGACGTGATGGAATTGTGTACTTGCCAACAGCAATGACATCTAAGCCGTCAGATATTTCTTCCCAAACGGTTTTGTTACCATCTAAGGTGTCGCGTGACTGATTAACATAGGCAAGCTCAACTGTTTCACCAAACTCAACATTGCCCGCATCAGGTGTTTCAATGCCTGATACCATTTTAAAGAATGTCGATTTACCTGCGCCATTTGGTCCAATAATACCAACAATAGAACCTGCTGGAACCTCAAAGCCAAGCTGATCAATCAATAAGCGATCACCAAAGCCTTTGCTGATACCGTCAATGTTAATGACTTTATTACCTAAACGAGGTCCAGGCGGGATGTATAAGTCTTGTGTGGCATTGCGCTCTTGGAATTCTTGAGAGCTTAACTCATCAAAGCGCGATAAACGTGCTTTTGATTTGGCTTGACGACCTTTGGCATTTTGACGTACCCACTCAAGTTCTTGTTGCAATGCTTTTCTATGTGCTGTTTGTTTTTTCTCTTCTTGGGCTAGACGTGCTTCTTTTTGCTCTAACCAGCTTGAGTAATTACCTTTAAAAGGAATCCCTTCACCACGATCAAGCTCAAGAATCCATCCAGCAACATTATCTAAGAAGTAGCGATCATGGGTAATTGCCACAACAGTGCCTTTGTACTCTTGTAAGAAGCGCTCAAGCCAAGCGACACTCTCAGCATCTAAATGGTTTGTTGGTTCATCTAGGAGCAGAATATCAGGAGATGATAATAGCAGTTTACACAGGGCAACGCGACGTACTTCACCGCCTGAGAGCTTTGATACATCCGCATCCCAAGCAGGTAAACGAAGTGCATCAGCTGCAATCTCAAGCTTGCGATCAATCTCCCAAGCACCTGCTGCATCGATTTTGTTTTGTAGCTCACCTTGTTCGGCAAGTAGCTTGTTCATTTCATCATCGGACATTGGCTCACAGAATTTCATGCTGATTTCATCAAAGCGTGTAACTAATGCTTTTAAGTCAGCTAAGGCTTCTTCAACATTGCCCTTAACATCTTTTGTTGGATCAAGTTGTGGTTCTTGCGGTAAATAGCCGATTTTGACGCCTTTGCGAGGTGCCGCTTCACCGACAATCTCAGTATCAAGCCCTGCCATAATACGTAGTAATGTTGATTTGCCTGAGCCATGAAGACCCAAGACACCAATCTTGGCACCATCAAAAAATGATAATGAAATATCCTTTAAGATATAGCGATTGGGTGGGACAACCTTACCAACGCGATGCATGGAATAAATATATTGTTCAGACATTTAAGAATCCTTAGTTTGTTTTGTAAGATGTATATAGACATAAACGCAGGTGATTGTATCAAAAAATAGATAGCCTTGGTATAGTGCTTGCAAACTGTTTTGAAATTCAAATGGAATTAAATCAACAACCATGGTGAATAAGGCGCTATTAGCAATAAACTATTGTTTAATGCGAATCAAGGGTTGAATAATAATCAAAAATAAAGTTTACGAGTTGCCAATCCATAATTTATTG
>NZ_JBXTEF010000033.1:0-3197 GCF_057495195.1 Cysteiniphilum sp.
TTTGGAAGGCTATGTGCAGCATTTGAGTTGCTGGCACAAAAATACTGTGCATAATTTAAACCTTGATTCACATATTACACCGACTTCAGGCATGCTCTTGGCGTATCTTGCAACAGCAAGAGTAAACTACTTAAGCTGGTTTCGCTTTATTTTCCCTTTGGTCATATTATTGATCATTCTTTTAAGTATTATGCTTAGTTTGGCAGTAGCGTTTATTTGAAATCTAAGATGACTTAGAGCAAATAAATGCCAGTCTTTTGTTACTTATCTTCTATGCTATGGCATATAATTATTGCTAATAGATATGCGACAAGATGTTAAAGAGGTCAAAGTGAACTACAAACGTTATCAACGCCATTTTCCGGTTATGGGGATTGAAGGGCAGCAAAAGTTACAAAATGCGCGAGTTTGTATCATCGGTTGTGGAGGTATTGGTTCGCCAGTGTCGATGTATTTGGCTGCAGCTGGTGTGGGTACTCTTGGACTTGTTGATTTTGATGTGGTTGAGCTATCTAATTTACAACGACAAATCTTATTTACTGAGAATGATTTAGGCGTTGCAAAATCAACAGCGGCAGTGAAGCATTTATCTCAAATTAATAGTGATATTAAATTAATTGAATATAATGAACGCTTAGACTTCAAACAAGCGTGCGTGCTTTTTGCGTCATATGATTTAATTATCGATGGCAGTGATAATTTCCAAACGCGTTATGCGGTAAATGATGCATGTTGCAAACTTGGCAAACCTTTTATTAGTGCCAGTGTGCTTAAATCACAAGCACAGTTAAGTTTCTTTGATCCTACAAAGTCTTGTTATCGTTGTTTATATCCATCACCACCTCCGGCTCACTTAGTTCCAAATTGCTCAGAGGCAGGTGTGCTAGGTGCCAGTGTCGGTGTTGTAGGTACGATGGCGGCGAATATGGCAGTGAATTACTTTTTAGGCAAAGAGATTAAGCAGGATTTAATGATATTTGATAGTGATGCATTAACTTGGCAAAGTTATGGGTTTAAATGCAATCCAAATTGCAAAGGCTGTGTAACAAATGAGTTTGGTCTTGAGCAAAACAATAACACAGCAATCGAAGTGCAAAAGGCATACCAGCTTGATCCAGAAGCGTTGATTATCGATGTGCGTGAAGGGTGGGAGCTTGATATTGCTTCTTTAGATGTTAAAGTAGAGCATCTACCATTAGCACAAGTGCTGCAAGGCGCTGTGTTAGAGGATGTGAATAAAATGCAAAAGATCATTGTGATTTGCAAAGTAGGTGTTAGAAGCCAAAAGGCCGCACAAAAGCTTATTGAGCTTGGCTTTGAAAACGTCTATAACTATGAAGGTGGTATTGCTCGTTACTTTGAAGAGCAGCAAAAAGAAATATGTTATTAGAAATTAAACTGTATTAAACGAAATAGAAACTACACAAAAGGAAATTGATCTATGGAAAAAGATTACTATCAGCTGTTAGGGGTGGCAAAAACAGCCTCAGATGCTGAGATTAAAAAAGCCTATCGACGTTTAGCTAAGAAGTATCATCCGGATGTCAGTACAGAGGCTAATGCAGAGGAAAAATTCAAAGAAGTGCAAGATGCTTATGACGTATTGAAAGACAGTGAAAAACGTAAACTATATGATCAATATGGTGCCAATTGGCAACATGCCAAAGCCGGCGACTTTCATCAAGGTGGCAATGCGCACCAAGGGCATAGTAATCACCAACAACACTTTTATCAAGGCAGTGACTTTGGTGGTTATGAGGATATTTTTGGTGAGTTTTTCCGCCAACAACATCATGAGCGCCAAGGGCGTAAGCAAGGTTTTGCAATGAACGGTCAAGATTTGCATACTAAGGTTGAAATTACGGTAGATAATGCCATAACTGGTGTAGAACGAGAGTTGCATTTTGCTTATCAAACGGTTAATGAACAAGGATTAGTTGTAGAGAAAACAAAACGTCTAAAAGTTAAGATCCCTAAAGCCGTTGGTAATCACCAGCAAATTCGCCTAAAAGGTCAGGGCGAATCCGGTTTTGGTGGTGGCTTAAGTGGTAATCTATACCTTGAGATTATTATTCAATCTGATAAACAATACAAAGTAGTTGGTAATGATATTTATAGCCATATTCCCATAGCACCTTGGGAGGCTGCATTGGGTGCTGAGATTAATATACCAACACCGCATGGTCAGATGAGGCTCAAGGTGCCAGAGCATACTCAAAGTGGCAAAAAAATGCGTTTAAAAGGCAAAGGCTTGGCCGAGGGCGATTTTTATGTGGTTTTAGATGTTATCCTACCACCTGCGGTATCAGAAGCACAAAAGGCTTTTTATCAAAATATGGCCACTGAAATGGCGTTTGATCCGCGCAAAGATTTACTAGGAGCATAAAATGACAGAGATGATTGTAAAAAGTGACTATATTAGCGTTGTTGAGTTATCTGAAATGTTATGTGTGCCACAAACCATTATTATCGAATGGATTGAGCATGATGTGGTGAATGCTAAAATGCAAGCAGATAGTTATTACATTGCAGCATATGATATTGTGCGTGCTAAATCAGCGATGCGTTTGATGCGTGATTTAGGCGTTAATCCATCAGGCATTTCAATTATTTTAAGCTTAAGAGAAAAGATAAAAGAACTAGAGGCGGTCGTTTCTGTTAATATAAGTTGATTTCAAACTTGTTTAGCTAAAAAATACATATTAAAATGTTGCCCAACAACAGGGGTGCATTTTGCTGAGAAGGTTTTGCCTAACCCTTTGTACCTGAACTAGTTAATCCTAGCGTAGGAAGTTGATAAAGTGCATCTTGGCATATGCTTTGTTGTCTTCCTACGCGTATAAAAGAAAGCCAAGGGGGAGATCAAAGCGTGATCGGTCATATTAGCATTAACATATCATTTGTTATTTATTGCATTTATTTTTTGCCGCAGATTATTCATAACCAATTAAAACATCAAGCAGGGCATATCAGTCATGGTACGCATTTGTTGATGGTCGTTGCTAATGTTTTGGATCTGATTTATGGTTTTGGTTTTGATTTGCAGTGGCAGTATCGCGCAGTCACAATGTTGACTTTGACATGTTTGTTATTTCAACAATGGCAAATATATCGCGATAGTAAAATGTGAATCAAGGTTTAAATTATGCACAGTATTTTTGTGCCAGCAACTCAAATGCTGCACATAGCCTTCCAAA
>NZ_JBXTEF010000034.1:0-4935 GCF_057495195.1 Cysteiniphilum sp.
GATTTTATTCATCTTATCTTTAACTCAACCATTTTAAAACCCACTTACAAAAAGATCCCTATAAACCTATGCTTTGCAAGAGGGGTGGCAGCCGGAGGCTGACGGGGTGTTTAATAAAATTATAGTTTTTTCTAAAGTCCGTAATTCCAGTTATTTAATGCTTAACAACACATGGGGCTTTAAAAATTCAATGCCTAGAAAGTGAGGATACGAAATTTTTTTTCAAGAAATTTTTAATGCAACGCTGCTAATTTTTCAAATTGTTCGATCAATTTGCTTTGCGTTGTTTGATATTCAGTAAGTTTTGCCTTCTCCTTTGCTACGACATCCTCTGGCGCATTGGCGACAAATTTTTGATTGCCAAGCTTTGCCATTAAGCGCGCGATTTCCTTGTCGAGTTTTTCTTGTTCTTTTTTCAAGCGTGCTTGTTCAGCTGAGACATCTATGAGCCCTGCTAATGGAATATGTAACTCCAATGTGTCAACAAGACTTGTTGCTGACATTGGCACATCATCACTCACAGCAATGTTTTCAATTTTGGCCATTGATTGAATAAGCGCTTTGGTTGCTGCAAGCTTATCTAATTCATCTGTTGAGGCATTCTTGATAAAAAGCGGAATACTCAAGCTAGGCTTAATATTCATCTCAGCACGCACGGTGCGAATGGCAACGATAACACGCTTAAGCCATTCTATCTCATGAGTTGCTTTATCATTAATAAGTGCCTCATCAAATAGCGGGAAGCTGCTAACCATAATCGATGTTGCATCCTCTTGAGTAAAGACTTTAACCTGATTAAATATCTCCTCAGTAATAAATGGAATAATCGGATGCGCCAAACGTAAAATCTTATCAAGCACTGTGATTAAAGTATATTGCACAGCATGTTTGCGCGCAGCACTAATCGCTTCTTCATTAAGTGTTGCTTTAGCCAACTCAAGATACCAGTCGCAATATTGATTCCAAACAAATTCATAAATCGTTTGCGCTAATAAATCAAAGCGGTAATTTGCTATATGCTTATGCACTTCTGCCACGGTTTTATTGAGCTCATGCCAGATCCACTCTTCCGCCACACCCATTTCATATTGGTTATATGTTGGATCATAGCCCTCTAGATTCATCATCACAAAACGTGAAGCGTTCCATAGTTTATTGCAGAAATTACGATAACCTTCCATGCGCGAAACATCAAAACAGATATCGCGCGAGGTGGAGGCAAGAGCAGTAAAGGTAAAACGAAGTGCATCAGTACCATAAGCTTCAATGCCTTCTGGGAAGTGTTTACGCGTTTGTTTCTCAATCTTAACTTTCATCTGTGGTTGCATCAAACCTTGGGTTCTTTTAACCAGCAAGTCTTCTAAAGAAATACCATCGATCAAATCCACAGGGTCAAGTACATTGCCTTTTGATTTAGACATCTTTTGCCCTTCAGCATCGCGAATAAGACCTGTGATATAAATATCTTTAAAAGGGATCTCATCCATAAAATAAAGCCCAAACATCACCATTCGTGCCACCCAGAAAAAGATAATATCAAAGCCTGTGACTAAGACACTTGTTGGATAATATTTCTTAAGCTCAGCTGTGTTATTTGGCCAGCCTAGCGTTGAAAACGGCCACAATGCTGATGAGAACCACGTATCAAAGACATCCTCATCTTGATGCAGTCTAAGTTCTAAAGATAAGCCATATTTACTGCGAATATCTGCTTCTGATTCACCAACATAGACATTGCCCTGTTCATCGTACCAAGCAGGAATTCTATGCCCCCACCAAAGCTGACGAGAAATACACCAATCCTGTAAATCACGCATCCATGAGTAATAGGTGTTTTTCCAGTTATCAGGCACAAAGCGAATATCACCATTTTCAACTGCCTCTAAAGCAGGCTTACCTAACTCACTGGCTTTAACAAACCACTGCTTAGTCAAATACGGCTCAAGGATAACGCCAGTGCGATCACCTCGTGGCACTTTCAACGTGTGTGGCTCAATCTTGACGAGCAAACCTTCTGCTTCCATATCAGCTACAATTTGTTTACGCGCATCAAAACGATCTAAACCACGATAGGCTTTAGGGGCATTATCATTGATCTTGCCTTCTGCTGTTAGGATATTGATCATTGGCAATTGATGACGTTTACCGATCTCGTTATCATTAAAATCATGTGCTGGGGTAATCTTGACACAACCCGTACCAAAAGCAATATCAACATAATCATCTGCGATAACAGGAATCTCACGTTCGGTTAATGGCAGTTTAATCATCTTGCCAATCAAATGCTGATAGCGCTCATCATTTGGGTTCACTGCCACAGCAACGTCTCCTAACATCGTCTCAGGACGTGTTGTTGCGATCTCGATGTTACCTCCATCAGCTAATGGGTAGGCAAAATGCCATAATGAGCCTTTTTCTTCTTCTTGAACAACCTCCAGATCAGAGACTGCCGTTAAAAGCACTGGATCCCAATTGACCAAACGCTCACCACGATAAATCAACCCATCTTCATAAAGCTTAATAAAGCAGGTTTGCACTGCTTGTGATAAACCTTCATCCATCGTAAAGCGCTCACGTGACCAATCAGCAGAGGTCCCTAAACGCCGCATTTGTTTAGCGATTGATCCGCCTGAGTATTCTTTCCATTGCCAGATTTTTTCGATAAATTTCTCACGTCCTAGGTCATGACGCGTCAACCCTTCGGCATTTAAATTGCGCTCAACCACCATTTGTGTCGCGATACCCGCGTGATCAGTACCCGGTTGCCATAAGGTATCATCACCCATCATGCGATGATAGCGTGTTAACAAATCCATCAAAGTTTGCTGAAAACCATGCCCCATATGTAGCGTTCCTGTGACATTAGGGGGGGGAAGCATAATTGTATAAGGCGCACCATTAGTTTGCCCACATTTGAATAAACCTTTTTTCTCCCACTTATCATAGCATTGCTGCTCTAACGTTTTGGGATCATAATTTTTTTGCTTTTTTTGCATTTCTTGCATTTCTTGTTGCTCTGTTCTCTCTTGCGTTTTTTGCATTTGCGACATTACTTAAACCCTATTATTTATTATTCCATCACAGACCATTTTGCGATGGGCATTAATATCTAGAGTTACGGACTTTTCCTATTTCAACACCCCATCTCGCAAGCTTAAGTACCCCTCTTGCAAAGAGGGGAATATAAAATCACTGCTGCCTAACTCCGCTCTTTACAAGAGGGGTGGCAGCCGTAGGCTGACGAGGTGTTTATAAAATCATAGTTTTTCTAAAGTGCGTAACTCTTAATATTAAAAAATCAAAAATTTAGAGCCGCATTTTAGCACAACGCACCAAGATTGGTTCACACAATTTTGATTAAAAAACCGAATAAAAACACACAAGTCCTTTCTTTAATATTTCTGTAACAATTGCGGCTTACTTTCCTATTTACAACTTAATGGCTAAAGCATGAGTAGCAAGATGATATGGAAATTAAACATGCAGCCAAGTGATATAGAAATAAAGCTAAATAATCTCTATTTCTCAATGACAACTGTTTTATTAGCATCGAGCAAACCTTATATAAGCCACATTTTACAACCCAACAATGCTTAAGGATCAATAACATGAAACAATGTAAACAATACAGAAAACTCTTAGCTACTGCATTATTTGCCATGACCTGCCAGAGTGCCTTGGCACAAGCACCTACAGCAAAACCTGCGACAGTTGACTCATTGACGTTGTATAGTGAAGTCACTTCACTGACGATGGCATTTAATGCCAAATATGGTAAACCATTTAGCTTACCGAGCAATGCTAAAGCCGCGATAGATCAAATAGCTAACAATTCTGACACTAAGCGCTACATGGGCACTAAAGACTATAATGATTTTGCCAAAGACTCGCAATTTGCCAAGGATGCAAATGCAATGATGGGCGATTTAACCAATCTTATTGCCAACTTTAAAAAGATTGGCTTTATCCATGCAATTGAAGCTAAAGGCAAAACACCAGCGATCATGTTTGATATCGATAACACCATTGAATTAACCTCATTTGATGATGATTATTTCACTAAATCAGGCATTAATGATCCAGCCACTGCTGAGTTTATTGAGCAAAATTGTTTCAAAGATGGCATTGCCTGCTACTTTATCACCGCGAGATCTTGTAATCACAATGAGTCATCTGCCACCAGAAGCTGGCTTAAAGAGCATCTACATTTATCAGATAAAAAACTTGATCAATATGTCTTTTTATCAGGATCAGTGCCTGCCAATGCCTGTACAAACAACGCAAATGAGCGCGTTGCTTACAAGGATGTTTTGCGCCGTGCATTAAGCGATCAACGTAATGTTTATTGGCTTATGTCAGTGGGAGATCAAATGACCGATTGGTTTGGCAAAGATACCGGCTTGAAGGTTTGGTATCCTAATGCGATGTTTGACAGTTCCATTGTTGAAAACAATCACAATAATGCTAACGCCAAACTGCATCTGCAAAGTGTAACTGCACCAAATAACCAGTGCTATAACAAATTAAAGAAAGATGTTTTAGCACAAAGCACACTGCAATATTGTGTTGCTTTTAAAAATGATCATTTTGTTAAAAGTGCTTAATACCATAATTTCCTACGCTGATTTTTGGCTATAACCATATTCCCGCCCATTTTGATTGCGTAAACGTTGGCTGAGCGTAAGTCGAAGCCTCTGTAAAGTATAATCTTCCTAAATTTACCCTTCGACTTTGCTCAGGGAGTGATAACTCTATTTTAATAAGATGCAAGCCCCTTTGACTTTGCTCAGGGGTGATGGCTGTATTAGTTTTAAAACTTGCGACTTAGGCGCTGAGAAATCACAACACTCAATATTAAAAATGTGAATCAAGGTTTAAATTATGCACAGTATTTTTGTGCCAGCAACTCAAATGCTGCACATAGCCTTCCAAATA
>NZ_JBXTEF010000035.1:0-15025 GCF_057495195.1 Cysteiniphilum sp.
CACAAAGCTCTCTGCAATCAGTGGATGCTCTCCCAAAGCTTCCCACGCTTTTTCTAAACATTCAGGCGTTTTAATAATATATTGCCCCTTGCCATCATAGCCAAAGCGTCTTGTCTTAGTAATAAATGGCAAACTCAATAACTTGACAGCCTTTTGAAGTTCAGCGAAAGAATCTACCACCATATAATCATTAGTATTAATATCAAGTCGTTTAAAATTATCTTTTTCTAACAGCCGATCTTGAGCAACACTTAAGGCCTCAATCGCTGGAAAGACACACGTTTTTTTTGATACTGCTTGCAATAGATCAACTGAGATATTTTCAATCTCATAGGTTACAACATCATAGCTCTGAAGCTTCTCCTGCCAACGATTTATTTCCTCTGGCGTACTTTGTCCATAGCGATCAATGGCTGGCAAAGGATACGTGTCAATAGTTACATTTAAGTCTCGAGCACTTTCAATCATCATCTGTGCCAGCTGCCCATTTCCTAATATCGCGATTTTCATTATTTATTAACATCCTATTCTATTACTGTCATCATTATTCGTAGTGACTCCACATTCTGATCACTTTAATTATTTTTTGCTCTTCTAACACCTCATAGATCAATCGATGTTGTATATTAATTCGTCTAGAGTAAGTACCCGCCAGATCACCTATTAGTTTTTCATAGCTTGGTGGTTTTTGATAAGGAGATTCTTTAATGATATCAAGCAAGGTTTGAACCTTTATATGTAGGTTTGACAGCTTGATTTTCTTAGCATCTTTAAGTGCCTGCTTAGTATAAAAGAGTTGATACATTACCATGCCAATTTATCTGAGCAATCAGCTATATCTGTCGCTAATCCCTTTTGAATACTTTCACGCATTCCTTTTATTGACAGTAAATAAAGTGTTTCATTAATTGCGCTCCAATCTTCTTCTGAAATTAAAACGGCATTATTTCTCTTACCATTTATTTGGACTGGCTGATGGTCAACATTTACTTGATCAATCAAGTGATAAATATCTTTTCTAGCTTGTGTTGCATTAAGTGATTTCATCTTTAACCTCACTAATTAATAAAACCTATGCCAAAGTTTAGCGTACATTATTTCGTACGTCAATTTACAGATATTTGCTTCTCAAGCCAATTATTATCCTAGTTTCTTTGCAACAACGTAATGACCTAATCACCTCTCCCCTTGCGGGAGAGGTCGCATTGTCTAGCAATGCGGGTGAGGGGGATATCTCACTGCTGTAACGCTTGATAAATCTCTGCCAATACATTTTCCGTCTCTTTTAGTATGTCATGATTCCAGAGGCGCAAGACTCGATACCCTTGTTCATTAAGATACATTGATCTTGATGCATCATATTTCTGCTTGTCAATTTCATTGTGCTGGGCGCCATCACATTCAATAATCAGTCTTTTTTCAAAACAAACAAAATCAACGATATAAGATCCAATAATCACTTGACGCCTGAACTTATATCCTGACAATTGCCGATTTCTAAGATGATACCATAACGTAGCCTCAGCATCAGTTTGTGAAGTTTTTAAGTGTTTTTGGAAAGCTTTAATATTCACCCCCTCACCCGCCAAGCAAAGCTTGCCGACCTCTCCCGCGAGGGGAGAGGTGACCCTCGGTAAGTAACCAAATATAATTTAATCATTACAGCACCAACCATTAGTACACATCATTTCTTACGTCAATTTACAGATATTTACTTAATTCTCAAGCCAGTTATTATCCTACTTCCTTTGCAACAAAGTAATAACCTAATCACCTCTCCCCTTGCGGGAGAGGTCGCATTGTGTAGCAATGCGGGTGAGGGGGAGTATCTCACTGATTAGTTTACTTGTAGCTCATCTTCAGTTATCACTTTAATACCAAGCGCTTGTGCCTTAGCTAATTTGGAACCGGCCTTTTCCCCTGCAATGAGAATATCAGTTTTACTTGATACACTGCCACTACACTTAGCACCCAATGCTTCAAGCTTCTCTTTAAGCTCATCGCGCGTAAACTCAGTAAAGCTGCCAGTAATTACAACGGTTTTACCAAAAAAAGGATTACCAACGACAGTTTCTGTCACTTCAGATGCAACTTTCTTGGGCTCAATAATCGTAATACCCGCAGCAATCAGCATATCAACAAGTTCGATATTTAAAGGATCCTGCCAAAAAGCTTTGACATGATTTGCCATCACCTCACCGATATCGTAAATCGATATCATCTCTTCAAGGGTGGCATTTTTAATCGCCTCTAGTGACCCAAAGTGATTAGCAAGTGCTTTGGCACTCACCTCACCAATATCCTTAATACCTAAAGCATAGATAAAACGATGCAATAGCACGGTTTTGCTCTTTTCCAAAGCATCTAATACATTTAATGATGACTTACGCCCCATACGTTCCAATTGACTTAAAACAGGTAAACTTAATGCATATAAATCAGCTGGTGTTTTTATTAGCTCTTTATCAACTAACTGTTCAACGATTTTATCGCCCATGCCATCAATATCCATCGCCTTGCGCGAAGCAAAATGCTTAATGCGCTCTTTGCGTTGTGCTCGGCAATGCCATCCGCCTGTACAACGAGCAATTGCCTGATCGTTAATATACTCGATACTTGATTGGCACATAGGACACACTTTGGGCATCACGATCTCTTGTGTTGTATTAGCATTGCGATATTCAGGCAATGAACGCACCACTTCAGGGATAACATCTCCGGCGCGGCGCACAATCACGCGATCATGCACTTTGATATCTTTACGCTTGATTTCATCGATATTATGTAATGTTGCATTTGAAACAATCACACCACCTACGGCAACTGGCTTAAGTCTTGCCACAGGGGTTACCGCTCCTGTGCGCCCGACTTGAAAATCAACCGTTAAAATTTCTGACTCGACTTCTTCAGCGGGAAATTTATGCGCCAATGCCCAACGTGGTGCTTTGGCAATAAAGCCTGCTTTAGTTTGCAAATCCAAACGATTTAATTTATAGACCAAACCATCGATATCATAAGGCAAATCAGCACGCTTATGACTCATGCGTTGGTAATAATCAAGTAAGCCCTCTTCTCCTTCCACCACTTCAACCTCATCGGTTAATTGAAAACCCCAGAGCTTTAATTGTTGCATTAACTCATATTGGGTTTGTGGTAAGTCAAAGCCACTATATGCACCAACGCCATAGGCATACATCTTTAATTTACGCTTGGCAGCAATGCGCGAGTCAAGTTGCCTTACACTGCCCGCTGCTGCATTTCTAGGATTGGCAAAGACTTTTTCATCATGGGCCTCAGCAGTTTGGTTAAGTGCTAGAAAATCCTGCTTATTAATAACAATTTCACCACGCACTTCAATCTCTTTAGGCAAATCATCACCTTTCAATTGCAAAGGCACATTACGAATCGTTTTGACATTCTCAGTTACTTTTTCACCCTCGACACCATCGCCACGGGTTACCGCATAATCTAAAGCACCATTTTTGTAATGAATGCTAATGGCTAATCCATCTAACTTTGGTTCACATTCAAAACTTAGCTCATGCGTTTGTGTAAGCTCTGTTAGCCGCTTATAAAACCCCGCAATATCCTCATTATCAAAACCATTGGATAGCGATAACATTGGCACCTTATGGGCAATGACTTCAAAGGCTGTTAACGGCTTGCTTCCTATACGTTTCGTTGGTGATAATGAAGTATCTAAAAGATCCTGATATTGCGTCTCTAGCTCAACAAGCGCTTGATACGACTTATCATATACTTGATCACTTACCAAAGGCGCATCTAAAGTATGATAGGCATAATTATAACGATTAATTTCCTCACAAAGATTTTGATAATATTCTTGAATTTCAATATGGTTGTTATTTTTTTTAAAAGATAAATCAGACATGTCAAAAAGGACTTATATAGCATGCGTCCATCATACTAAAAGGGAGATAAGATGAAAAGCAAAAGCCCATCACCTCACATAGCTAATGATACTTTCGTTTAATAAAATTCATAGCACATCGTCTTAAGCCTTTGTTATCATGTTGCGACATTATTGATAGAAAAATGTTTGAAGGAATCAAAATGACAATATTAGGTACTGCTTTAACTAAATTACAAACCAAGATCATGCTTTTAGGTGCTGGTGAGCTTGGCAAGGAATTCGCCATTAGCGCACAGCGCCTTGGCATTTATATTATCGCTGTTGATCGCTATAAAAATGCACCCGCCATGCACATTGCTCATGAGGCACATGTGATTAATATGCAAGATGCCAAAGCGCTACATGCTTTGATCCAAAAGAAATCACCTGATTATATCGTGCCCGAGATTGAAGCCATTGCTACGGATGAACTTATCAATCTCGAAAAGCAAGGCTTTAGCATTGTGCCTTGTGCGCAAGCGACTAAACTAACCATGGATCGCCAAGGCATTCGCGCACTTGCGGCTGATAAGCTTAAGCTTCCTACTTCAAGATTTGCCTTTGCTGATAACAAAGAAGATTACCTCATCAAAGCACAAGCAATTGGTGTGCCATGCGTTGTAAAACCTGTGATGAGCTCCTCTGGCAAGGGTCAGTCAATTGTTAGATCATTTGATGAGATTGAAGCTGCGTGGGACTATGCACAAAGTGGCTCGCGTGGTAATAGCGGCGATGTGCAAAAAGTGATTATTGAGGAATTTATCACTTTTGATTATGAAATTACCTTGCTCACCGTACGTCACAATAAAGGCACATCGTTTTGCGATCCCATTGGTCATATTCAACAAGATGGTGACTATCGGTTATCATGGCAACCACATGCGATGAGTGATGCTTTATTATTCCAAGCGCAACATATTGCCAAAACCATCACCGATGCATTAGGTGGGCATGGTATTTTTGGTGTTGAGCTATTTATCAAAGGTGATGAAGTGTATTTTAATGAAGTCTCCCCGCGACCACATGATACTGGTATGGTAACGCTTATCTCGCAAAATTTATCTGAATTTGACCTGCACTTACGCGCTATTTTAGGATTACCCATTCCTAATATTGAGACACGCATGCCAAGCGCTTCAGCAGCGATTTTACTTGAAGGGCAATCACAAGCACCAAGCTTCACTGGTTTAAATGAAGGTTTATCCCAGATTAATACGGATATTCGCTTATTTGCCAAGCCTGAAATCTCCGGCAAACGCCGCATGGGGGTTGCTTTAGCATATGATACAGACATTGAAACAGCTAAAGCGCGTGCTCAATTTGCTGCAAATAGCATTAAGATCCACTCCTCATCGTCTCAATAACCGCATGCCACAATGGGTTGTTTTTATCATAAACATAATACTTATTGGCTTTGCCATAGCTAAGGTTTGGGAAAAGATTGGTTTTTTCTTCATCCTTCCAGAATTGCCACTTCATTGGTTTAACCCCAAGCTCATAATTCATGCCAGTCCATGCATCTGAACGATAATTGTAAAACGCCCAATGCCAATTATTTTTATTGGCAATACTCACGACATCTTTGAGGTATTGAGTGGCTCCCTTTGTCATACGATCAACACCAAACTCCTCCAATATGATCTGCTGACTTGGAATATGATAGCGTTTTTGGAAGTTAACAATTGGCTGTAAAAACTTCTCAAGTGTTGCCTTATTCCAATCACTAAACGCTTTATTTCCCGTCGCTATTTTTCCTGGATAAACATATTTACCATTGTTGATTTTGCGCGTGGTATAGATATATGGCTCATACATGTGAAAGGCATAAAGGATATTTTTAGCATCAATAGGTTTAAGGTAATCCGCAGCAGGCGGCTCTGCGTACCAACCAGCATCAACAATAATCGGTGTATCAGGATCAACATGACGAATACGCTTAACCATGTATTCGTAAAAGGCGTTTAAATCCTCACTTGTGCCAACTACTTTCTTGTAGTAGCTCGTAAAATCAATGTCAAAAATAGCACTATTGCTATTTTTAAGTTTTAAAACTTCAGGATGTGGTTCATTGAGAATATTATACGCAACAATATTTGGATTCGCTTTATAACGCTTAGCAACAGCAGCCCAAAAATCTCCCGCTGCCTGCCAATTTTTTTTATCTTGCCATAATCTTAGATCATCACGATTACCATGTTGCTGATTCCATACTGAAAAAGGCAGTGATAAGAAGCTCAAAATAATCGGAATACCTGTGATCTTCGCATCTTTTAAGTTTTGATCAAAACTTTTTATTTCAAACGCGGTTAGTTGGGTAATATTATCTAGCTTAACCGGATAACCCAGATAGGCATCTATCGGGATGCGGAAAAATTGAATGCCCACTTGCTTAGCATCTTGCCAATCTTTAAGTGATGCCGGATGTTGCCTAAAAAAATTCGCCCCTTTCTTTTGTGTTTGCCAGAAGCTATCCGTCATCATATTGTTTGCGACAACGTTGGCAAAAGAAGATTGTATTGACATAGCGCCAATAGCTACTGCTACCATCGTTTGCAACCCAGTTACCCATTGTTTTCTTTTATTCACCACAGTTCATCCCCCTTTTAATAAAGACAATAGTTAAACGCATAAATGATATCGTTATATACATACAAATACATACCAAATTCATATTATTTTTAGCAAGAGTTTATAATAAGCAACAACAGCTCAGATTAAATATTCGCCCACAAATGCTCACCGCACTCTGAGCATCAGTCGAAGCGATGTACTGAGCATCACTAGAGGCTTCGACTGACGCTCAGCCAACGCTTAATAATCAATATGGGCTAGAATATAGTCATAGCCACAAAAACATTGTTCATTTATCACTCCAACTCATAAATAAAATCACATTTTACACTTTATAAATTGCAACAAATCTATCAGAATATGGGCACACAAACCTTCTGCACGAGTAGAAAGATGTTACAACTTTTTGGCAATGACGCATTATCTTCGTTTGATCAACAAAAAATCTTAGCTAAATTACAGGAGATTGATCCTCGTATTGAGATGATTCAAGCGGAATATATTCATTTTATTGAGCACAGTGATGCATTAAACAATGATGAGTTAAATAAACTCTCAGCTTTATTAAATTATGGTGATAAAGGACAGCTTACTGATAAACAAGGGCAAACCATTATCATCACACCGCGTTTAGGTACAATCTCTCCGTGGTCATCAAAGGCAACCGACATTGCACACAATTGCGGATTGAGTCAGGTCACACGTATTGAGCGCGGTATTGTTTATTATTTAAAAAGTCAAATACCCTTAGCGCAGAACGATTTAAAGTTATTAGCTGCTAAGTTACATGATCGTATGATGCAAACCGTTAGCTTCTTAATTGCAGATACCAATCCATTTATCAGCACCCATGCTGCTGGTAAATTACAAACAATTCCACTATTAAGTGAAGGTCGTAGCGCATTAGAGAAAATCAATCTTGAGCTTGGTTTGGCATTATCTGATGATGAAATTGATTACTTGCATGATGGTTTCGTTAACCTTAATCGCGACCCTAATGATGTTGAGCTGATGATGTTTGCACAAGCCAACTCAGAGCATTGTCGCCATAAGATATTCAAAGCTGATTGGATCATTGATGGTCAAGCACAACCACTTGGACTGTTTCCAATGATCAAAAACACCTATGAACATCACAAAGAAAACATCCTCTCAGCTTATCATGACAATGCTGCAGTCATTGCTGGTTATGCTGCCGAGCGCTTACAGCGTGATAATAATGGACTGTATCATTTCAAACGCGAGCCTATTCATATCCAGATCAAGGTTGAAACACATAATCATCCAACTGCCATCGCCCCACATCCAGGTGCTGCCACAGGAGCCGGTGGTGAGATTCGTGATGAAGGTGCGACAGGGCGAGGTGCTAAACCAAAAGCAGGACTTACGGGTTATACTGTATCCAATCTAAATATTCCTCATGATATCCAGCAGTGGGAGATCCCTTACGGTAAACCTGATCGCATTGCCTCAGCATTAGATATTATGATTGAGGCACCTCTTGGTGGAGCTGCTTTTAACAATGAGTTTGGGCGCCCCAATCTATGCGGGTATTTTCGCAGTTTTGAGCAAAACGTAAATGGTGAGCTCTGGGGCTATCACAAGCCGATTATGATTGCAGGTGGCTATGGCAATATCAAAGAAGAGCATATCGAAAAACGCAAAATCCCTGCCGGTGCTAAGATTATCGTTTTAGGAGGCCCTGGGATGCTGATTGGTCTAGGCGGAGGGGCTGCTTCTTCGGTTAACTCTGGGCACTCTAATGAAGATCTTGATTTCGCCTCTGTGCAACGTGATAATGCCGAGATTGAGCGCCGCGCACAGGAAGTGATTGATAGCTGTTGGTCAATGGGACTTAATAACCCAATCATTAGCATTCATGATGTTGGCGCGGGCGGTTTATCCAATGCATTGCCTGAGCTCGTTGCTGATTGCGAGCGTGGCGCCATTTTTGATCTAAATAAAATTCAAGTAGCTGAAAAAGGCTTATCACCCCTAGAGATCTGGTGCAATGAATCACAAGAGCGCTATGTACTTGCTATTGCTGAGAATGATTTAACTACCTTTGATAACATTGCCAAGCGAGAGCGTTGCCCTTATAGCATTGTCGGTGAAGCAACTGAAGAACAAGTTTTGATTTTAAAAGATGATAATTCGAGCATTGATCCGATTCATATGCCGCTATCACTACTGTTAGGCAAGGCACCAAAAACATTGAAAAATGTGACCACAACTGCCAATGCTTATAGCAATTGGGATTATAGTAGTATCGATTTACAAGATGCTGTCAAGCGTATTTTACGCTTGCCTGCCGTTGGTAGTAAGAAATTTCTAATTACCATTGGTGATCGTACGGTTGGTGGTATGACGCAACGCGATCAAATGGTTGGTCCATGGCAAGTGCCTGTAGCTGACGTTGCCGTAACTGCGACAAGCTTTACAGATTATCATGGCGAGGCAATGGCAATGGGCGAGCGCCCAACACTAGCAATGATGAATCCAGCGGCGGCGGCTAGAATAACTATTGGTGAGGCTATTACTAATATTGCTGCTGCTTATATCTATCACTTATCTGATGTTAAACTTTCTGCCAACTGGATGGCAGCATGCTCGCACCCTGGCGAAGATGCCAGACTCTATGAAATGGTTAAAACCGTTGGTATGGAGTTTTGTCCAGCCCTTGATCTAACGATTCCTGTTGGCAAAGATTCCTTATCGATGAAAACCAAATGGCATGAGGATGATCAAGAAAAATCAGTAACCTCCCCTGTTTCTCTTGTTGCTACGGCTTTTGCGCCTGTACAGGACATTCGTCGCACATTAACCCCACAATTGCGCTTATCATTTGAGACTGACCTTATTTTTATCGATCTAGGTTTAGGTAAAAATCGCTTAGGGGGCTCGTCATTTGCCCAAAGCTATAATGAGCTTGGCAATGAAACACCCGATATTGAACCTGAGCTTTTGCAAAACTTCTTTGCTGCCATTCATCAATTGGTTAAAGACGATAAGATTTGCGCTTATCATGATCGCTCAGATGGTGGTTTATTTACTACGCTATGCGAGATGATGTTTGCAGCTAAGTGTGGTTTAGATATTGATATTGATGCCCTTGGTGATGATGTTCATGCCGCACTCTTTAATGAAGAACTAGGTGCGGTAATTCAAGTCAGAAACACTGATCGCAGCATCGTAATGCAAGTGCTTGCAAGCTTCCAATTAAAGGCGCATGCCATTGGGCGACCAAATACATCAACCGATGATGCTAAGCTTATTATTAGTCACGATATTGATGAAGTCTTCTGTATGACACGCGCTGAACTGCAAACACTTTGGTCTGAAACTTCTTACCAGATTCAACGTATGCGTGATAATGCACAGTGCGCTGATCAAGAGCATGATCTGATTAATGGTCATAATGATCATGGACTCTTTGCCCAAGTATCGTTTAATTGCAAAGAGAATATTGCCAGCCCTTATCTTAACCTTGAGAGCAAACCCAAAGTAGCGATCTTACGTGAACAAGGGGTCAATAGTAATAACGAAATGGCAGCAGCCTTTACCTTAAGTGGCTTTGATGCTATTGATGTGCATATGACGGATTTACAAAATAAGCGCATTAATCTTAATGACTTTAAAGGGCTTGCTGCGTGTGGTGGTTTCTCTTATGGTGATGTACTGGGTGCCGGTGGCGGTTGGGCAAAGTCCATTTTATTTGATCCAAAGCTTTTAGAGCAATTTGCGCAATTTTTCGCACGCACTGATACCTTTACTGTTGGCATGTGTAATGGCTGTCAGATGCTCTCACAACTCAAAGATATTATTCCAGGCGCCACACACTGGCCACGCTTTGTGCGTAACCTTTCTGAGCAATTTGAAGGGCGCTTATCAATGGTTGAAGTATTAAAAACGCCATCGATTATCTTTGAAGATATGGCAGGCTTAAAGATGCCTATTGTTGTCTCTCATGGCGAAGGTCGTACACAGTATCAGCATCAAGATGACTTACAGCATTTAATTGCCAATGAACAAACAGCCATGCGCTATATTGATAGTCATAGCAAGCCAACCGAGCATTATCCATTAAATCCCAATGGCTCAGAGGATGGCTTCACGAGTTTTACCTCACTTGATGGGCGTGCCACCATTATGATGCCACATCCAGAGCGTGCCTTTAGGCTCGTTCAAATGTCATGGTATCCTGCGGATTGGAAGAATAAAGATATTGAATACTCACCATGGATGCGCTTGTTTATGAATGCGCGCAGGTGGGTTGGTTAAGACTATTGCTCAAAATTATTATCTGCCATCGGTGTCTTATGAAGTTCGCGATGCTTGAAGTTTAGTGTTGGTGATAGAGCCTTAAGTTCATTACCTGATTTTTTGCTTATTTCATTCATGACTGCTGTTTTTTGATCACATGCAAACATATCCTCCACGCAAGCAGTGACTTGTTGTTCTGACATTATTGTGTTTATTTCCATAATAGCATTCCCCCTATTGAGTGATCGTGTTATTTATCCTAAACAACACGGTATGTTTTTATTTTCTTAACTTTTTTATTTTACCCCTAAGCAAAAGAAAGACGTCAAAGTCTTCATAATCAAGGCAATGTACTCTTGACCTTAATCACACCTGCTTAAGTTAGATAAAGCGTAAAGATTTTAAAGATATTAGGCAAGGCTTCGTCTCAAAATCAAGCGAATTGCTTATAATTTCCCTAAATCAATCACTCTATCTGCCATATTGATCGTCTCTTGCCTATGTGCAATCATAATCACCGTAATGCCTAGACGTTTTATATTCTGATTAATATAAGATTCATTGGTTGCATCAAGGTGACTAGATGCTTCATCTAAAAAGAGAATTTTAGGTTTGGCGTATAATGCCCTTGCTAGCAATAATCTTTGCTTTTGACCACCCGATAAAATATTCCCCATATCACCAATAAGCGTTTGATACCCCATAGGCATCTTTATAATTTCTTCATGAATACAAGCAAAGTGTGCACATTTTTGCGCAAACTCAAGATCAGGCGTATTCGCAAAAAATGTAATATTTTCAAGAATACTCCCACTAAGTAACGCATCATTTTGCATCACTGCTGCACTTTGCGTTCTAAAATTTTTTAAACCTATTTTATGAATATCCTTATCATCATAGAGTATCTCGCCACTGGAAGGTTGCATAAGCTGCAACATCAGCTTCATCAAGGTAGTTTTACCCATTCCAGAGGCACCAACAATCGCAACCACCTCCCCCGAATGGACCTCGAAAGAAAGCTCATCAAATAAACTTCTCTCATAGTTAGAGTAAGAGAAACTGAGATTTTTCACCGTGATATGTCCTTGTAACTGTGTGTTTAAAATACTTGTTTTATCAATATCAACTTCTGTTTTTTCTAGCGCTATATCAGATACTCGATCTAAATGTAGATATATCATTCGATAGTCAAGTATTTTATCAATCAAGCTTTTTGCTCGTGCAATAAATTGTGTTCGATAAGAAATATAGGCAATAATCATACCAATAGAGAACGTATTATTCATAACAGAAATAGCACTAAGGTAAATGATGACGATATACTCTATACCACTTACTAATTGACTAAATGAACCATAATATAGTGATATTTTAGTGATCTGAATACCGGTATTAACCGTATCTACATAACTGGTTTGCCATTGTGATTGTCGCTCAAGCTCCTTGGCAAATACCTTAACCGGCAAAATTGATCGAATAGACTCCATGAAAATAGAGCTTTGTTTTGCTGATAGATGCAAAGATTTTTCATTCATTCGCCGAAAATAAGGATACGATATCATCCTTAATATCACATACATCAATAACGCGATACAGACAATCGACGTCAGCAATTTGCTATAAATAAACATAATAGTAAATGTACCAAGCACCATGATGGCATCTAGCAATCCTTCGATAATATCTGTGCTTATTTTTGACTGAATTGTTTTCATTGATCCAAAACGTGAAATAATGTCACCTAAATGACGTTTTTCAAAGAATTGAATGGGTAGTTTCAGCAAGTGTTGAAATAGGTTACTACTTAGTTGTAAATTTAATCGTGCTGAGAGATATTGTACTGCAATGCTTCTGGCATATCCTGCGAAAACCTGCATGATTAATAATAAAAAAAAGCCGATACACAATAGCTCAAGCAACTGATAGTCTCTTGTAACCAACACATCATCCGTTACAAACTGTAGAAACAATGGCGACAATATCGCAAATATCTCAAGTGCTATTGATACAATAAAAACTTGAAATATCACGCCTGTTAGCCCTGGAAGCGCATTAAAAAAATGTCTTAATTTTAATTTACTTTCATCCAAAAGATTAAATTCGGTTTGCGGGGTTATCTCTAAAGCAACGCCTGTAAAATGCTCAGATGCCTCATCAAAGCTCATGGTAACAGCACCAACAGCAGGATCATGAATAAAAACCTTGCTTTTGGTTACTTTCTTTAATACAACAAAATGATTTAAATCCCAATGCAGAAGTGCAGGCTTACGTAATAACTTAAGCTCATTAATTTCACATTTCAATGGTCGAGCCATAAAGCCTGTGCTTGTGCTTATATCAATCAGATTTTGAAAGTTCAATCCAGCAGCTGAGCTATCAAAGTTGCTTTTTAACCCCCTTAAGTTAACTGGTTTTTTATGAAATTGTGCAATCATAGCAATACATGCCAAACCGCATTCAGCCGCCTCTGTTTGCAAAATCACAGGTAATGAACGTCGTAAACTAAAATTTAATATGCTCATGTTGCGAGACTTCCTCTTAGACTATAAATGGGATCCAAAATCCATTGTAAAATCGTGCGCTTTTCACCGATTATTTGTGCATCAAGCAACATCCCCGATTGAAGTAAATGTGGCTCGTTATAAACCAAGACGTATTGCGAGCATAATTTAGCTGTGACAATATAAAATGGCTGATTTAACTTAATCGGTGCCGAGATTTGATCTGATGTCATAATCGTTTTGCCAACTTGTGTAATAACAGCCTCATAAACACCAAATTGTTGATAAGGATAAGCTTGATACTTTAATAGTACTTTTTGACCAACATGGACAAAGCCTGCTGCTTGTGACGTTACAAAAAGCTCGGCAGTTAACTGACTATCTTCAGGAAGGATACTTAGCAGTGGCTTTTGTAAGTTGACGCTATCACCAGGCAAAGCATTCAAAGAAGCAATAACCCCACTGCTTGGTGCCGTGATGGTGTATCCTTTGCTTCTTGATGTATCTATTTGTTGACGTTTTAACTGATCCAGCTCATTTTTTGCATCTAATAGTTGGGTATATTTTTTTTGGTAGTCACTGAAAGAAATATAATTATTATTCAATAGTGTTTGCATGCGACCAAGTTCTGACTCAAGATTCTTAACAATATTCTGTTGTAACTCTAATTGATCCTTGATTTCCTTTTCGGATGCTTGCGTTAAATCAATACCATCAATACCATTATTATTTGACTCAATGGTAAGTAATGATTGCCCTTTATTAACACGTTGCCCTTGACTAACCATAATATGCTTAACCGTGCCTGTTGTATGAGGATAAATCAGCAAAATGCCTTTGTTAGGTTTTAAGAAACCAATCACTTCTTGTTTTTTTGAATAAACACCTAAGCAGACAAATACAGCTAAACTCACACCAATTAGGAAAAAAAAGCATAACCATAAGGTTAAAGATATAGGCAGTATTTTGGTTGCTTTGCCAAACGTTTTTTGCCGCTTAGCATCTAAAGCTTCTTTGCGAAATAATTCACTCATGAGTTGTATAATAATCCAAAGATATATACTCACCACAACCATAACTTTACGCTATGGCTTGTGATGAGTATGGAAGAAACAAACTAATAATTAAAAATCACTACCTGAGTTATTGCCATTGGTGCTTGGTGTTTTAGGGTTAGCGTTAGTATTATTACCAAATACAGAGTCATGTATTTCATGAGCTCCATTAGCAGCTTCTGAAACACCACCATTAAATTCTTTTGCGGCAGCAGCGGCACCTTTACTATCACCAGTTATTGTATCCCAAAGCCAAGTAGCCGCACCATGAATAGCATGACCTGCGCCATCGATTACTTTATTACCACCATCAACAAGACCTGCACCACCGGCAACAGCTTGCAATTCAGTCGCATTTAAATTTCTCATTTTTAATCTCCTTTTTAATATTTAAATGTTATTACATATGATCGCTTTTAAACTCACGTCATACCGCGCTAAATGTTGCGCATTGGTATAAGATCATATTTTTATAAAGATATAGATAATAAATTGAATACCTTGTCAAAACGCTACGTTATAGCTAATTTAATGTGGGTATTACAGCTATTTTTAATGAAGATAGGGCTATAAGCTTATTCAAATTATACCCATTACAAACTAATTTATTACTGAAGTTACGCACTTTAGAAAAACTATGATTTTATAAACACCCCGTCAGCCTACGGCTGCCACCCCTTTTGCAAACATAGGTTTATAGGGATCTTTTTGTAAGTGGGTTT
>NZ_JBXTEF010000036.1:0-8918 GCF_057495195.1 Cysteiniphilum sp.
TTTGGAAGGCTATGTGCAGCATCTGAGTTGCTGGCACAAAAATACTGTGCATAATTTAAACCTTGATTCACATTTGAGCCTGAGCCCATAATAACTGATTGATTTGATCCTGATTTACCATCACTTTCATGTGCCTTTTCACTGCATCCTGATAATGCCAATACAGCCATAGCGCTACTTGCCAGAGCACCAATCAATATAGTTTTCTTAAATTTTACTCGTTTCATTCATTTATCCTTATATCTTAAGTTATAAACCGTTAGCCATTAAAATCATAACTTTATCTAGAATATCTAATTCCAGTTATTCATTATGAATATAATCAACCGTTCGTGGATCCTTAGGTGCGTTAAAGAATACATCAGTTGGAGCATACTCGACAAGCTCGCCATTAATCATAAACATCGTACTGTCTGATAAGCGTTCAGCTTGTTTTAAATTATGTGTCACCATCACAATCGTATATTGAGCCTTTAACTCTGTGAGTAACCCTTCTATCTTCTTGGTAGAAATAGGATCTAGTGCTGATGTTGGCTCATCTAATAATAAAATCTTAGGTTTTACTGCCAGTGTACGCGCAATACACAATCGCTGCTGTTGCCCACCTGAAAGACGTGTGCTTGTTGTTGCAATTTATCTTTTACCTCATCCCATAACGCAGCTTGCTTTAACGCCTCTTCAACGCGCTGTTGCAATTCAGCCTTAGGTAACTTTTCATGCAACTTAATGGCAAAGGCAATATTATCAAAAATACTCATTGGAAAAGGCGTTGGTTTTTGAAAGACCATGCCAATTTCTTTGCGCAGTTGATTCAAATCGATATTTTTTTCTAAGACATTTTGCCCTTGTAACAAAATCTGCCCTGTGGCTGTTTGCTTGGGATATAGCTCATAGATACGATTTAATGTTCTAAGCAAAGTGGACTTGCCAGAACCTGATGGACCGATTAATGCGGTAATTTTATTTTGCGCGAAGCTTGCATTAATATCATGTAATGTCTTGCTATCACCATAATAAAAGTTAAGATTCTTTACTGCTAAGTACTGCTTGTTTGGCAAATTTAACACCCTCCCTTGAGTTTCAAATTGACTATTACTATGATCAGTTTGAGCTTGTGCTGTGCTTTCTATGTTTTCTAACTTTTTTAAGCTTTTAAATTCTGTCGATTGTTGCATGATCATCTCTTATTCTTTACTTTATTACCAGTTATTTATCTTTTGCAATCCAACGCGCCGTTAGATTCATTACCAACACTAATGCGGTAACAATAAGTGCTGCCGTCCATGCCACTTGTTGAAACTCCGGATATGGTTGCATCGCATTTTCAAAAATCATCACCGGTAGGCTCTCAATTGCTTGCCCCATATTGAAGCTTAAAAAGCTGTTTTTTGCTGAGGTAAACAACAATGGCGCACTTTCGCCCATCACTCTTGCGGTAGCTAACACTACAGCAGTAATGAGTCCCGTCTTTGCCGAGCGAAAGCCAATCATCACAATTACACGCCACTTTGGCACACCTAGTGCAATAGCTGATTCCTTTAGCATAGGGGATACAAGATATAATACATCCTCAGCAGCACGCGTAATCATTGGCATCGCGATAACCGCTAGCGCAATGATTCCTGCATAACCTGAAAAACTGGTGTTAACGACAATAAGCGTATAGATAAATAAACCAACAATCACTGATGGTGTGCTTAACATCATGTCATTGATAAAGCGTAAGACTTTAATCGTGCGTCTGAACTGTCGAAACTCGACAAAGAAAGTCGCCGTTAAAATTGAAATCGGTGTTGCAATCACGATGGCGCCAACTGTTAACATCAATGAGCCAATAATTGCATTTCTAAGTCCTAGTTCTCTCGTGTCATGTGTAAAAAGATACGTGCTAAAGCTAGGCATACCACGCATTACCAACTCATATAAAATGCTACACAAGAAAAAGATGCTGATAATCGCGCTTAGCCAGCACAGCGAGACAAAGATATTTGATTTAATGCGGCGCTTAAGTGCTACTTGTCCAATTATACTCATTATGCCACCCCTACTTTGTAACGCTTCAAAATCCAACGTGATATCAGTAAAACCACCAAAGTGATTAAGAATAATATCAATCCTGTTTCAACTAATGCGGCAGGATACAATGTGCCTAACGCTTCATTAAACTCATTGGCAATAGCTGATGAGATGGTCGCACTTGGCATAAATAAACCTTGCAAGCTATGGACATTACCAATCACAAAGGTCACTGCCATTGTCTCACCTAGCGCACGACCAAAGCCTAAAATAATCGCACCCATCATGCCAGGCAAGGCATAAGGGAAAATGACATTTTTCGTCACTTCCCACTTGGTCGCACCAATACCAAATGCTGCTTCTTTCGTCACTTGCGGAATCGCACTGATGACATCACGCATCACCGATGAGATTAAAGGAATCACCATAATGGCTAAGATAATACTCGCGGCAAAGATACTACTGCCCGTTGGTAGGCTTTTGATAAAGAACATAACAAGTGGCTCAAAGTGTGCCCAAAATGAGCCGCTTTCAGCAAGAGCTGAAAACTTAGCCTGCCAAGATAGTGATAAAGGCATTAATTTTAATTGCAAAGATTTCACCCACGGCAAAAGCACAAAAAGCCCCCAAATGCCATAAACGATACTCGGGATCCCTGCCATTAACTCAATTAGTCGTGCAAGGATCCTACCTATGCGTCTGGGCAATAACTCATCGATTAAAAGTGCGACACCTAAGCTAAAAGGCACAGCAATTACAAGTGCCAAAATAGATGTAACCAAGGTACCAATGATAACTGAATAAGCACCAAATTGCTCAGTCACAGGATTCCACGCATCACTCCACAAAAAAGAGATGCCATACTCACGAATACTTGGCCAACTAAATACAATAAGACTCATTAATAGCAACACAAAAATAATGAGTGTTAGCGATGCCAAAGCTATTAATAACTTCAAAAAGTTTCTATCCCCACTTTGCCTCAAAACCTATCCTTCCTACTTAATTAAGTCGTTGCTCAGCATAAATATCAATTGTTACAGTTATGTTACAAATGATGGCGATGGTTGTTTTAAATTGAATTTCTCATATTTCTCACTATTATTCCATATGAGCATAGGACTAAACACTAAGGAATATTTATGTTTCATATTTCAGAACGTAGAAAATGGTATATTGGCTTTGGCATTGTCTTACTTATTATTCTTGCATTATTAGCATTACTACACAGCAAACTTACCGTAGCCATTATTATTATCGCGCTTATTGTTATTGCCATTTATGATGTCACACAAAAAAAGCACACCATACTACGCAACTTCCCCATCCTTGGGCACATGCGTTTTATCTTGGAGTTCTTTCGCCCTGAGATTCAGCAGTATTTTGTTGCGACAGATCAAAGTGAGCGCCCTTTTGATCGGCAAACTCGCTCTTTAGTTTATCAACGTGCTAAAGGCATTGAAGATACACTTCCCTTTGGTACCGAGCGAGATATTAATCAACCAGGTTATGAGTGGGTACTGCATTCATTAGCCCCCATTCATCCAAAAGATGTCAACCCTAAATTTCAAATAGGCAACCATCAATGCACCAAACCTTACATCTCATCGCGTTTAAATATTTCGGCCATGAGTTATGGCGCCTTATCCAAAAATGCGATTATGGCACTTAATAAAGGTGCGAAGCTTGGTGGGTTTTGCCACAATACGGGTGAAGGTGGTTTAACAGAGTATCATCGCCAAGGTGGAGATATTTGTCTGCAAATTGGGACAGGATATTTTGGTTTCAGGACTAAAGATGGGCACTTTGATCCAGATAAGTTTGCCATTCAGGCGCAATATGATGATATTAAAATGATTGAGATCAAACTCTCACAAGGAGCAAAACCTGCTCATGGAGGTGTGTTACCCAAGGAGAAGCTCACCCCTGAGATTGCTAAAATTCGTGATGTGCCGATGAGTGAAGATGTTTTATCTCCACCTGCGCATACTGCTTTCTCAACTCCTGTCGAGCTATGTCAATTTGTGCACAAACTGCGAGAGCTCTCAGGTGGTAAACCCATTGGTTTTAAACTATGCATAGGTCGCAAAACCGAGTTCTTTGCTATCTGCAAAGCCATGTTAAAAACACAAATTTTCCCTGATTTTATTACCATCGATGGTGCTGAAGGTGGTACAGGGGCCGCTCCTGAGGAATACGTTAATCATATTGGTGTGCCACTTGAAGATGCTTTAGCATTTGTACATAACGCATTGGTTGGTTCTGGTATTCGCGAGCATATTTGTATTATTGCCAGCGGTAAAACAGCGACAGGCTTTGACATGGTCAAGCGTATTGCCTTAGGTGCTGATGTAATCAATAGTGCCCGAGCCATGATGTTATCCTTGGGATGTATTCAATCGAAACAATGTAATCGCAATACCTGTCCAACAGGCGTTGCCACACAAAATCCACGATTATATAAAGCGCTAGATATTGATGATAAGAAGCAGCGCGTTTACCGCTTTCATGATGCAACCGTTAAAAGTTTTACTGAACTGGTTGGTGCGATGGGGCTTACAAACCCAAGTGAACTTTCAGCCTCACGTGTTATTCGTCGCATTGATGAAAAAACCGTGCAATCACTTGATGAAGTCTATCAATACCTTGAAAAAGATAGCTTACTAGATGATAATAACCTACCAATGCAATATGCTAAATACTGGCAGCAAGCATCGGCTGAGCGCTTTTAAAAACAAGAATGAAGAGGAGGTAAAATGCACAAAACAATAAGTTTTATTAAAACCGAATATGGTGTTATTTTGCCTATCATCCTCTTTGTTCTATTAAATATGGTTTTCTCAAGTCTCGATCCATATAACATTAGTCATTTTGCCACGGCAGCAACAACTTTTGTTATCTTTGCCGTGATGCTTGTTTGCGCCTTTAATGTCGTTAAACATGCCGATTGGTTAGCAGAAAAATTTGGTGAGCCTTATGGCACCTTGATTCTAACCCTTTCTGTTATTTCAATTGAAGTGGCATTAATCATCACGATGATGCTGATTGGTAAAGGGGACCCAACCCTTGCCAGAGATACGATGTTTGCCGTGATTATGATTGCTGTTAATGGTTTTGCTGGACTTAGTCTATTAACCGGAGGCATCAAACATAACACACAAATGTATAATACCGAAGGTGCGAGCACCTATATCTCCTTGCTTATTCTTTTATTAACCGTTTGCTTAATACTTCCTAATTATACTGTTGCGACTGATGCTGGTACCTTTAACTTAAGTCAATCCATTGTTGTCATTATTGTTTGCGTGATTCTTTATGCTGTTTTTTTGATTAAACAAACCGTAACACATAAAGATTACTTTCAGTATCGACATGAAGACGATGATGATGAGGAACATCACAACCCGATGGGCTCAGTGCTTTATCATGTCATTATGTTGCTACTTGGTCTTGTCGTGATGATCGCCTTATCAAAAAACCTAGCGAGATTTCTTGAGTTCAGCATTCAAGAGGCAGGACTTCCCAGTAAACTAGGCGGTTTTATTATCGCACTCTTAGTTTTAACACCTGAAGGTGTGAGCGCTATTCAATCGGCATACAAGAATCAATTACAACGCTCTATCAATCTATGCATGGGCTCTGCCGTTGCCACTATTTGCCTTACCGTGCCATCGGTACTTGTCATAAGTCTTGTCCTTGGGCAACCATTAGTTCTTGGATTAAATAGCACATCGATTGTCATTATGGTACTAACCTTTTTAATTGCTTTAGTTACTTTCACCTCACGACGCACCAGTGTCTTTAATGGTATGGTACTTCTGAGTGTCTTTATCGTTTACTTTGCGCTGATTTTTGATGTTACTCAACCTTTATCCCAGCTATAAGGGCTCTGCTGTAAGTAAACAGCAGGATAACCTTCGCAATTGGCAGATCAAGAAAATGCAGCAAGGTTTACAACAGGCTCAAAACGATCAAATTGCAACTGCAGATGATGTTTTACGCGTTTTTAATAAATGCAAAAAATGAAAAAGTAAAAAAGTAAGCTACTGTATATTTTCCTAGGTGATATACTGTTGACATTAATTAGCACGACACTTTTATTTGTTAATGTCAAAAAACAAACATAGCAAAAGCAGCAAACGCTGGCTTGATGAACATCATAATGATCATTATGTTAGCCAATCTAAAAAAGATGGTCTAAGATCACGCGCAGCTTACAAACTCATGGAATTACAGCAAAAAGATAAGCTCTTCAAACCAGGCATGACCGTTGTTGATCTGGGTGCGGCTCCTGGTGGTTGGTCACAGGTTTTAACGGATTTTGTTGGTTCTAAAGGCAAGGTGTTTGCCTTAGATATTCTTGAGATGGACCCTTTGCCTGATGTAACCTTTATTCAAGGAGATTTCACCGAGGATGAACCCTATGAAGCCTTAATGCAATTAACTGAAGGTGAGTCTATTGATTGGGTGATCTCTGATATGGCGCCAAACATGAGTGGCAATCGTAATACCGATCAAGCAGGATCAATGTACCTGGTTGAACTAGCACTTGATTTTGCTGATAACACACTAAAATCACATGGCAATTTCTTAGCCAAAGTTTTCCAAGGTGAAGGCTTTGATCCCTTTGTAAAGGCAGTTCAACAACGTTTTCAAAAAGTCATTATTCGCAAACCTGACGCATCTCGTGCCCGTTCACGAGAAGTTTATATTATCGGTTTTAATAAACGTTAAAGGAATTATTTATGGGTCATAGACTATCGAAAATTTACACCAAAACCGGAGATAAAGGCACCACTGCCCTCTCAGATAATATTCGCATTGATAAATGTGCACCAATTATTGAAACCATTGGTCAGATTGATGAGCTAAATGCTGCCATTGGTGTGATTGTCTCCTTTTCAAGCAACCTTGAAATCAACAATCAACTACAGAATATTCAACATCATTTATTCAATATTGGTGGTGAGCTGTCCTTCCCTCAATTTAGCCAACTAACCGATCAGGCGATTACTGCACTTGAAACCCAAATTGATCAATGGAATGAATCTTTGCCACCGTTGAAAGAGTTTATTTTACCCGGTGGTTCACAGTGTGCAGCTTTAAGTCATCAAGCGCGTACCATAGCACGCAAAGCAGAACGTCACTATGTTGCCTTGATCCAAGATCAGACAAAAGCACATAATCCGCTTATTTTAAGTTTTTTAAATCGTTTATCTGATTATTTATTTGTGTTGGCACGCTTTTTTAATCAGTTGGATCAACATGATGAAGTGTTATGGAAAAGCCATAGAAGTGATAAAACACAGGAAAAATTATGAAAATTATTATTTTAGGTGCCGGACAAGTCGGCAGCTCACTGGCTAAAAATTTACAAAAGGATCATAACATTAGCGTCGTTGATGAAAGAGCCGAACAACTAAGACATATTCAAAATCACTTTGACGTCAAAACAATCTGTGGCTCAGCATCACACCCCAACATTCTTGAAGAGGCAGGAGCTAACGATGCGGATATGATCATTGCAGTAACAAATAACGATGAAGTGAATATTGTTGCTTGCCAGATTGCGTATAGTCTTTTTAAGATCCCTACAAAAATTGCACGTTTACGTAACAAAAATTACGCGCGCTACCCACAAATATTTAATAATGACAATATCCCAATTGATCTTATTATTAACCCTTCTGAATTAGTTACTCAACGCTTGGTGCGTTTAGTTGAGCATCCTGGTAGTTTTCAGATTGTTGATTTTGCTAATGGCCGCTTGCAGTTAGCAGGAAGCGAAATTGCCAAAGACTCACCGCTTCATGGCATGAGTATTCGTGAGTTTAGACAAGAGCTTCCTGATATCGATGCACGTGTTGTTGCTATTTATCGCAAAAAACAAAACTTACTTATATCCGCTGATACCGTTTTGCAAAAAGAAGATGAAGTGTTTTTTATTGCTGAGCGTATTAATATTCCGGCGATTTTACGCGAATTTCAACCGCAACAAACGGCATGTCGCAAACTCTTTATCGCTGGAGGTGGTAATATCGGCATGGGACTTGCTAAGAAGCTTGAAAATGATTATTTGGTTAAAATCGTTGAGCGCAATTATGAGAACTGTCACTTAGCTGCTGAGACATTGAATAACACCACCGTGCTCTCAGGAGATGCCTCGGATGCTGAGCTATTAAATGCCGAGAGCATTGATGATACCGATCTCTTTTGTGCGGTAACCAATGATGATGAAGCCAATATCATGTCTGCAATGCTTGCTAAGAAAATGGGCGCTAAAAGCACCATTGCTCTTGTTAATAGCTTAAGCTATGCTGCTTTAGTTGATGAAACACACACGATTGATCGCGCGATTTCACCACAGAGAATCACCATTGGTGTGATTCAAACCTACTTGCGCAAAGGTGACATGCTAAATATCTATTCACTCTACGGAGGACATGCGGAAGCTTGCGAAATTGTCGTACACGGTACAGCTGACAGCTCACCAATTGTCGGTAAGAAAATCAGTGAGCTAAACTTACCAAAAGCGATTATCATTGGCGCTATCGTCCGCGATGACACCGTGTTAGTTGCACATGATCATTACACGATTGAATCAGGAGATCATGTCATTGTTACCATTACCGATCTTGATCATGTTTATACGATTGAAAAGCTCTTTCAGGTACTGCCGGTTTTCTTATAACCAACTTTCAAATCATTTGCACAATTACCGCTGTTCCATCAGCCGTCTATGAGCGTTATAACTGGAGTTACACACTTTAAAAGAACTGTGATTTTATAAACACCCCGTCAGCCTACGGCTGCCACCCCTCTTGAAAACATAGGTTTATAGGGATCTTTTTGTAAGTGGGTTTTAAAATGGTTGAGTTAAAGATAAGATGAATAAAATCACA